>JBBSKG010000074.1:0-13538 GCA_038256565.1 Acidimicrobiales bacterium
CTTCGCGAGGCGCACGAGCGACTGATGAGTGGTGTGCGAGGTGGGTATGCGACCCCGGGCGAGTTTCGTCGCAGCCAGAACTGGATTGGCGGAACATCGCCGACCGACGCAGCATTCGTGCCTCCCCCGGTCGACGCGATGATCGAGGCCCTGGACGACCTGGAGCGGTTTCTGCATGACCAGTCGATGCCGCTACTCGTCCAGCTCGCGCTGGTTCACTATCAGTTCGAGGCTATTCACCCCTTTCTGGACGGCAACGGCCGTCTCGGTCGGCTGCTGATCCCGCTCGTGCTTGCCGAACGTGGCGTCCTCCCTCAGCCGCTCCTCTACCTGTCCGTCTACTTCGAGCGCCACCGAAACCACTACTACGACCTACTGATGAGCACCAGCCGCACCGGTGAGTTTGGCCCATGGCTGCTCTTCTTTCTGACGGGCGTCGCATCCCAGGCCAACGATGCGTTGGAACGGACCGTACGGCTCGTCGAGTTGCAAACGGCTCTACGTAACCAGCTGCTCGACGAGAAGGCCACGACAACTGTCGTCCGCACGGCAGAGCTGCTCTTCAGCACGCCGTATATCTCCGCGACATGGCTATCCGAGACGCTCGACGTCTCCTACCCAACAGCGCAGTCCGCGATCAACACCCTGATCCGGCGTGGCGACCTGACGGAGTCGACCGGCCGCCAGCGAAACCGCTTCTATTTTGCAGCGAGAATCTTCGAAGCGGTCTACGGACGGTCCCCACAGCCCGAGCAGCGTTGATGGCCGCAGCGGTTTCTCCATCAGATGCAGGCCCTTTTTTGTCAGGCGAAGACTGGCAAAACGAATCGTTCGACACGCACATGGTGAACCTATTCGCTGAGCTTCTTAGAAAGGGCCGGGCTAATCCCCAACAAATGAAGCTGTTAGGGGTTGGTGGAGGCGGACCGTAGATTGGCGAAAGCGGTTATTGCTGCTCTGGTTAGAGGGCCTGGGGCAGTGGGAAGTTTCTTGCCATCGACAGAGATGATGGGCTGCACGTTTCGGACGCTTGAGAGCAGGAAGGCTTCATCGGCTTTGGCCAATGCTGATATTGGTAGATCTTCTTCTGCAATGTCAGGCACAGCAAGCAGAAGAAGATCGCGGGTGACTCCGGCTAGACAACCTGCTGACAGGGGCGGGGTAATGAGTCGCCCACCAATGCCAACCACGACGTTTGAGCCCGACCCTTCGCATAGGTTGCCGGCCGTGTTGGCAAATATGGCTTCATCACCCCCAAGGCGATCAGCATGGGCAAGGGCGATGACATTTTCTGCATAAGAAGTGGTTTTGAGACCAGACGTGGCACCTCGCTCGTTGCGTGGCCATGGGACGACTACAACCGAAGCACTTGGTTTGATTGGGCTCAATTCAGCAATGGCAATTACAACAGTCGCAGCGGCATCGCCTCGGCCTGAACCTAAAGGTGCCTCACCTCCTGTCACTGTGATTCGAAGACGAGCTTCGGACAAAGCACTTGCAGCGATGACTTCAGTTATTGCCTGTTCTAAAACAGAGTCATCGGGAAGGGTTAGTTCGAGTGCGGCAGCTGTTCGTGAGAGGCGTTCGAGGTGTCGACGTATGGCAAATGGTTTTCCATCAGCTACCAGCAGGGTTTCGAAGATGCCATCGCCAACCGTGAGTCCGTGATCAAAGACCGAGACTTTGGCTAGGTCATGGGCAACGAGCTCACCGTTGAGCCACACACATGGGGCGTTCTTCTTAGGCGAATTGTTTGTCATTTGAATTAGCCTCTTCCTGCAGTTGCGATGGGTCCTTTAGGACCGTAATGAAACAACTTGCGTGACACTTCAAAGTTTTCCTTGGTGGGTATCACAATTTGGCCTCCGGCCACGCGAGTTGTTTCATTTCAGGCCCTTAGATGCCACTTGTAAGAGGCGATTGGTCTTCAATTCCGTTTCTTCCCATTCGCCGATGGGGTCCGAACCCCAGGTGATGCCACCACCTGTGCCCAGATGTACTTGGCCTTCATCGAACCAGAATGTTCGTATGGCAACGTTTAGATCGCCAAGTTTATGGGTTGCATCAACCCAGCCGATGGCTCCGCAATATGGGCCACGGGGGACTGTTTCCAGTCGCTCAATCATGGCAAGGGCCGCAATTTTTGGTGCCCCGGTTACTGAGCCTGGGGGGAAAGTTGCTTCTAGTAATTCTGGCCAACCGATATCTGGGCGAAGTCGTCCTTTGATTGTGCTGACGAGATGAGAGAGGCCGGGGTGAGTTTCAACTGCGCAAAGGTCGGGAACTTCAATTGAACCCCATTCGCAAACTCGCCCGAGATCGTTTCTGACAAGGTCGACGATCATCACATTCTCTGCTCGGTCTTTTTCGAGAAATCCATCGTGGCTGGCGGCTGTTCCTTTTATTGGTTGTGAAGTCACCACTTGGCCAGTGCGCTGTAAGAAACGTTCCGGCGAGGCAGAGGCCACATGGATGCCGTGGTCTGGGAGCCTTATGACAGCGGAGTGGGGGGATGGGTTGCCCCCTGCAAGGGCGCTGCCGAGCGCCAGAATGTCCGCATCGAGGGGGAGAGGTGCAGAGAGGCGACGGGTGAGGTTCACTTGATAAACGTCACCTTGGGCTATTGCATTTCGGATGGTTTTCACGCGCTCGCAAAAACCATTTTTGTCAAGGTTGCTAGTCCAGGCTTCAGGTGCTGGTCCGACCCAACGGCGAGCAGGTTTTCCAGTCATGGGTCGCTGGTTAGCAAAACGGGCACATAAAGGCTGTCCATTGAAAGGCAGCATTACAACCCAGAAACCACTGCTATCGAGTGCGGTTAAATCGGTGGTGACGTCGATTAGTTCACTTGCCACGCGACCACCCACTGCAGCTACGGGAGCAGGAGAGCTAGGCATGAAACCAAGGACCTGAGACAAAACTACTTGCGCGGCCGAAGGCCGAAAGTGAATACACCACAATGGTTAAACATGTAAGCGCCGCGCAAGTAGTTTTGTCACTGGTCCTAAGAGTAGGGCGTTGGGCCGAGGCTTGTTTCATAGAGACAACTGCTAGATTCTTAGGGCTATGACTTCTGTGGATGCCCCGATTCGAGATCGGTCGCGCACCTGGCCTCAGCGTGTGTTGGTGACTGTCAACGCTCTCTTGTTGTTGGGCGGCCTCGGTGGTGCCGCCACGTTCGGGGTTTTTTATATGGACCTGGGCAAGATTGGCCGCCTCGATATTTTGACCAATGAGCCCCCTCTTCCTGACGAGCCCATGAATATTCTTTTGGTCGGTAGCGATTCACGAGCTTTCGTTGACAATGGAGCCGAGGCGGAGTCGTTTGGAACGACTGCCACTGGCCCACCTAAGTCAGACACGATCATGTTGGTAAGAGTCGATGCCATCGCGGCGACGGCGACGATGTTGTCGTTTCCTCGTGATCTCTGGGTGAAGATCCCTGATTTAGATAAGAACGACAGAATCAACGTTGCTTTCAATTCTGCTTCGGAAGACCCAGCGGCGGGGGCGCAGCGGTTAATTGAGACCATTCAAGAAAACTTCAATATTCCCATTCATCATTACGCCCAAATAGGTTTTGCCAGCTTTAAGTCTCTGGTTGATGCCATTGGGGGGGTCGAGTTTTTTTTTCCATCTCCCGTAAGGGACTGGGATTCCAACCCAGCTGATGGCGGTCCGGCTAGAAGCATGACCGGTCTTCAGATTTTGGATAGCGGATGCGTCCATCTAAACGGCGACGAGGCACTGGGGTATGTACGCAGCCGTCATTTCCAAAGCCAGATTGATGGCAAGTGGAAACCCGATTCTACTGGTGACTTTGGTCGCATTGACCGCCAACAGAATTTCATTCGGCGGGTGGCTAAGCAGGCACTTTCTAAAGGATTAAGTAACCCAATAAAGCTAAATAGCCTGGTCAAGGTAGCGGCTAAGAATGTAAATGTTGATCAGGATTTTTCGTTTGACGACATGTTGGCCATTGGTAAACAGTTCAAGTCACTGAGCCCTGACGCAATTCAACAGCTTACACTTCCAGCCGAGAGTGCTCGCAAGGGCAAGGCTTCGGTAGTCGAGATCACAGATCAAGCGGCGGCAGAAGCAATTTTTGACGTTTTTCGTGGCATCGACCCCAATGTACCCAAGATCTATGCACCCCGTGATGTTCGAGTTCGTGTTTTGAATGGGTCTGGTCGAGCTGGTGAAGCTTTGGCAACGAGTGAATCACTCGTACAGGCTGGTTTCGTCATTACTGGTACGGGTAATGGAAACTTAACGAAGACAACCACAATTCGTTATGGCAGCGGGCAACGGGAAAAGGCAGAGTTATTGAATAGCTACCTAGCTACACCCGCTACCTTGATAGAGGACGCCAGCATGACCGTTGACGCTGTCATCACCACCGGTACTGATTTTTCAGGAATACTGCCCACGCCCCGTCCAGTGGATGCGGCACCGCCCACAACCGCTGCACCAGTAGCCACCATTCCGCCACCTCCAAAGGCTGGTGAGTCAACTACCGTCGCCCCTGGGCCAACTACAACCACGAATCCTGAATGTTGAACCGAGCTGCTGAGCCTCTTAAGAACCCGAGGGTTCTTAATCGGAGCTTCAAGGCATGACGGTTAGGGGTCGACGTGAAACAACTTGCGCGGCCGGAGGCCGGATTGTGATGACCACCAAGGCAAACTTTGAAAGTGCTGTGCAAGTTGTTTCACGGTTAGCCCTTACACTTTTCGAATGAGCAGAATAGCGATTGTTGGCACGGGCTATGTCGGCCTTACTACTGGCGCATATCTGGCTCATTTGGGTCATGACGTTATTTGTGCAGACGTGTTCGCCGAGAAGATAGAGCGATTGAACCGAGGCGACCTGCCGATTTTCGAAGCTGGACTTCCGGAGTTGGTGAGAGAGGGCTTAGATAGCGGCCGGTTGTCGTTCGTACTTGGTGCAACCCATGCCGTTGTGGAAGCCCAGTTTGTTTTTCTCTGCGTTCAGACTCCCCAAGGCGAAGATGGTTCTGCAGATCTGACATATATACGTGAGGCAGCAAGTGAGATTGGGCCGCTGCTCGATGCCGAATGCATCGTTATTAATAAGTCAACGGTTCCCGTTGGTTCAACGCGTGTTGTCGAACAAGCACTAGAACGAGACGACGTTTTTGTTGTTTCAAACCCAGAGTTTCTTCGTGAAGGCTCGGCTGTGCATGATTGCCTTAACCCTGATCGCATTGTTATTGGAAGCGACGATCAGGCGGCAGCGATGAGGGTGGCGGTGTTGTTTGAGAGTCTCAAGGCTCCACTTGTCATCACTGACCCAGCATCGGCTGAGACCATTAAGTACGCCTCCAATGCTTTTTTGGCCACCAAGATCAGCTATGTGAATGCCTTGGCGAATGTTTGTGAGGCGGTGGGAGCCGACGTGCGCGAGGTCGTCTTGGGTATGGGTTACGACAAGCGTATTGGTTTCGAGTTTTTAAAGCCCGGCCCAGGCTGGGGTGGGTCATGTTTCCCCAAGGACACTCGGGCAATGGTCCACATTGCCGATGAGGCGGGTTATGACTTCAATCTTTTGCGAGGTGTTATTTCTGTTAATGACGAACAGCACGAGCGCATGGTTACCAAGGTCGAACGGATGGTTGGTGGGTCAGTTATGGATAAAACGGTCGCCGTATGGGGGCTGACTTTTAAAGCACGAACCGACGATCTTCGTGATTCCCCTGCACTTGAGGTCATTCATCGACTCAGGAGTAGAGGGGCCAAGGTCAAAGCCTATGACCCGGCGATTGTGAACAGTGAGCACCCATATTTGGAAGGCATTGAAATTTCTGTTGACCCATACCCAATTTGTGAAGATGCAGATGTTTTGGTGGTGCTAACCGAGTGGGACGAGTTTCGCTGGCTAGATTTCGCGAAAGTCGCTGGGCTTATGAAGGCACCACGCATCGTTGATACTCGTAACTTGTTGGAGTCAGCCGGAATACGCCGTCGAGGTTTTGTCTATGACGGTGTGGGTCGTGCGTGATGACGATACGTTCGCCTGGACGAGTGGTGATTACGGGTGGAGCAGGTTTTCTTGGTTCTCATCTATGTGATGCGCTACTTGCCCGAGGTGATGATGTTGTTGTCATTGACAACTTGATCACAGGTTCTATCGACAACATCGAGCATTTGTTTGGCCACGACCGTTTTACTTTCGTGCGCCAAGACGTGAGCAACTACTTATGGGTGCCTGGAGGTGTTGATGCGGTCTTGCATTTTGCAAGCCCTGCTTCGCCTCATGACTATCTGGAGAAGCCCATTCAGACCCTCAAGGTGGGAAGTTTGGGAACTCACAACACGCTTGGCTTGGCGAAGGACAAGGGAGCGCGTTATCTGTTGGCCTCTACTAGCGAGGTTTACGGTGACCCTCAAGAACATCCGCAGACTGAGTCGTACTGGGGTCATGTAAACCCCGTTGGACCACGAGGCGTTTATGACGAGGCAAAGCGTTTCGCCGAGGCAATGACCATGGCCTACCACCGTTACCACGGGGTCGATGTGCGTATTGTGCGAATCTTCAATACTTATGGGCCTCGCATGCGGCCAAACGATGGTCGAGTGGTTTCAACGTTGCTGAGCCAAGCGTTAGCGGGCAAACAGCTCACGATTTATGGAGACGGAAGCCAGACCAGAAGCTTTTGTTATGTGCAAGACGAGGTGCGTGGTCTAATCGCCCTGTTAGATGGCGACGAAATTGGCCCAGTTAATATCGGAAACCCTAATGAGTTTACGGTTCGCGAGTTGGCTGACATCGTCTTGAAGGTGACGGGGTCTTCCTCGGAGATTGTCTATGAGCCACTTCCTGTCGATGACCCGATGCAGCGCAAGCCCGACATCACTCTGGCCCGCAAGGCTCTTGGCTGGGAGCCGGAGATCATGCTTCCCGAGGGGCTAGCTCGTACAGCCGAGTGGCTGAGCAGCGTCTCGCATGGATGAAACGCACATGGATGAACGTCAGACTCCTGACCAGGTCATGAGTTCGCTTGACCTGGCGGCAGTAGTAATTAGCTACAACGTATCTGGGTTACTTATTGCTTGTATTGACAGTTTGCGATCTGACGGTGTTGAACACATTGTTGTTGTTGACAATGCATCAAGCGATGGTTCGGTCGAGGCCATTCGGACTCACGACCCGCTTGTTGAAGTCATTTCGCTTGATCGCAATCTTGGGTTCGCCGCTGCAGCTAATCGTGGCGTTGCCAAAACGACAACTCCATATGTAGCGGTTCTCAACCCTGACTTGTTGCTTGAGGCACCCGTGTGCAAGGTGCTTGTAGAAACGTTGGCTAGCGACCCCGGCTTGGGCTTGGTTGGGCCTCGTATTAGAACGCCAGATGGAGCGCTTTACCCTTCCGTTCGTACATTTCCAGATTTAATAGACGCAGCAGGGCATGCCTTCTTGTATTTTCTTTGGCCTACGAATCCATTCAGTAGGCGTTATCGCATGCTCGATTGGGACCATGAACTTCCCGCCGATGTTGATTGGGTCGCTGGGACTTTCATGATGGCTAGACGCAGTGCTTGGGATGAGATTGGTGGGTTCGACGAAGATTTCTTCATGTATCTAGAAGACGTCGATCTGTGTAGACGACTTCATGATGCTGGGTGGCGAGTTGGTTATGAGCCAGGGGCAAGTGTCATACATGTCATTGGTTGTTCAACTGATCAGACCCCCTATCGAATGATCGCCATTCATCATGGTTCTCTTTGGCGTTATGCGCTGAAGACGACAGTTGGACCCAAACGCCTAGCCCTACCCCTGGTGGCTGTCGCCTTAGCGGTACGAGTCGTGTTGGCTTGGGCACAGCGAGCCGCACGCGGCCGCCCCCACGCCGCTGCTTAGAGCCCGACAATAGGCGACGCTCCAATAAGCACAGTGCGGTATTTGGCAGGATGAGGGCCCCACTGGGCCGGTCACCTCGATCAGGAGGTAGCTATGTCAGCGATGGAGCAGGAGTCCGTGATCGCCTACATCGCCGGTGTAACCGCCCAACCTGCGACGAACATGAGGCCGACGAATGCTGCAGCAGCGCTTGTTGTTGCAGTTGACGCTCTTTAGGCCCGCGATTTGACCGCTATGGGGGGTGGTGCCCTATGTTGCCGCAAGTTCGATTTCTGGCGCTCGGAGGCACCATGCAATATCGTCTGGGGAAGTTGTCACTTCACATTGCCAAGAGAGCGGGTCATGTTGGGGTAACGGTTCTCTCCGTGACGCTCATAGCGCCCCTGTTGGCACCACTGCCGCTCGATGCTGCACTGGCCAAGCCCAAGGAGGTTCCACCTCTGGGCGTCGAGGGCAAGGCTCCCGAGCCGGTGCTCGAAAAGCCACAGGGCAGCTTTGCGGACCAGCCCCCCGGGACCACTGGGGTCAAGACTGGTCCCGGCGCTCTAGACGCGAAGGACAAGGAAAAGGGGTCCGGGCGATTCGAACCCGACGGGGTAGCTGTCGAGGAGATGAGCAGCGAGACCAAGCGGGTGGTGCGCAACCGTGACGGTGCACTCAACGCTGTGGTTACCGCCGGGCCTGTTCGCTTGAAGGATGCGAGCGGCAAGTGGCGTCCATTCGATCTCTCGCTCGCCCGAGGTGCCC
The DNA here is from genome assembly GCA_038256565.1 of Acidimicrobiales bacterium. GTDB lineage: Bacteria > Actinomycetota > Acidimicrobiia > Acidimicrobiales > CADCSY01 > JACOTK01. The sequence goes on from JBBSKG010000074.1 coordinate 8,629, forward strand.
GCGGTTTGTTGCGCACCCAGGTGTCGCCGGTCGAGGTGGGTTTTCGTGATGTGGTTGACCCAGCGGCCGCCACGGCTGAGATCACACTGGGCGAGGGCAAGGTTCTCGGCCTCGACATTGGTGTGCTCGACAAGGGAGCCACCGCCGAGGTGGCTGAAACCAAATCGATCGACGACCCGACCATGAAGGGCTACTCGCCCCAGGACAAGGCCAAGGTCGAGGCACTCACGGCGATGCCTACCAAGGAGCCTGGCAAACTCGACTTCGCCGCCCGAGCAGGTCTTGAGGTTTCCTTGAGCCCCACCCCCAACGGCGTGAAGAGCACCTACACCCTCGACACACCAACAGTGGTTGGCCAAGCAGGTGCTGGTGAGCTGGTGGAGCGCCTCACCTTGCCCGTTGGCTGGAGCGCCCGCCAGGGTGAGGGGTTGATCGAGATTCTCGACGGCTCCGGTGAGTCCCAGGCCAATTGGCGTGGTGGGCCGGTGAGCGATGCAGCGAAGTCTTCGGGGTTATCGAGTGCTTCGATGCAGCTCCTCGGCCAGGAGGGACAAGTGGCGAGTGCTCGTGTGGTGCTCGACGCAGCATGGATTACCGACCCCGCTCGAGTTCTTCCCATCATCATCGACCCTGCCGTGGAGCGCTCTGCCAACGCCTCTGGTGCCGGGGCCATGATGATCAACTCCACCAGCAATGCCTCCAGCTGGGGTGACCCCGAGATGTATGTCGGGTGGAACCCGAACAACAACACCTTGTATCGCTCGTTGGTGACATTCGATCTCGCGGGCCTTGAAGGCTACGACCTCAACCGGGCAGACCTTCACCTGTGGCACTACGGGGCAACCGTGTGCAGCGACGATCGCGTCACGCTTGCCCGGCGCAACACCAGCAATTGGGACCCGAACACCGTCTGGCCCGGTCCCTCGACGACTGACGCTGGTATCTCGGGTAATCCCTACACCAACTGTGACCCTCAGAATGGAGAGATCGTCGCCACCGACGTCACCGCCATCACATCTGGGTGGTTGCAGACTGGACTAAATTACGGCTTGACGCTCGCCGCGGCGGTTGAGAACGACCATTCCTATTGGAAGCGATTCACATCTGGGAACTCCTGGGTGCCTCCGAGGCTGTATCTCTCGCTCGGCCATTGTCCCACGATGGCCAATCCCGCCTGGCCGGCATCGGGGTCGGTTGCCGCCTCCACAACGCCGGCCCTGGCGGTCCATCCCTCATCAGATCCCGACGGCGAGACCGTCTATTACTACTTCCGCATCTCGACGGGACCTGACGCCGAGAGCGGCCAGGTCGTGAACTCTGGATGGTTGGCAGGTCAGAACATCTTCGGCGTGCCCCAGGGCAGCTTGGAGAACGGCGTGACTTATTACTGGCACGTTTACACCTCGGATCAGAAACCCAGACCTGCCGGCATGACCGATGAGCAGTACGCTCAACATCTATTTAACAATCCGGTGTTCACCACGAATCCGAACTGGGTGTGGTCGATCAAGATCGACATGCGCCTCGGAACTAATCAACCAAGTCCGATGGACAGCTTCGGGCCTGGTGCGGTGAACCTCGCAACGGGCAACTTCACCACATCGCTCAAGACCAAGTCGATGCCAACCGTCGGTGGTGACGTGGGTCTCACGATGACCTACAACTCCAAGGCCCCCGCTAACACCGGGCTGATGGGCACGTACTATCCCGATGAGAACCAAAACGCAGTCTTCGATGAGCCTCAGGCGTTGCGCCGTCTCGACGCCAGGCCCTACTTCGACTGGGGATTGGACCGACCCTCGCTCGCCGTCAACACCGACAACTTCATGGTCCGCTGGAATGGTTTCATCACCATGCCCACCTCGGGCTCATGGTCGCTTGGCACCATCAGCGATGACGGGGTGCGCATCTTCATCGACAACGCCCCCGATAGTTCTCCCTTCTTGTCCTCTTGGCAAGACCAGGGGGCCGGTCCCTTGTTGTCGAGCGGGACCTCCACCTTCAACGCGGGCGAGGCGCGACCCATTCGCATGGAGTACTACGAGCGTGGTGGCTATGCCTCCGTGCAGCTATGGGCTATCAGGCGCAACCCCGACCAGAGCGTTGCTGAGCAGTATCCGGTTCCGGGATCATGGTTGAGCCCGGGATCAATGGCGATGCCTCAGGGTTGGTCCATGTCGGCTGATCTTGACGGCCAGGTGGGCTATGTATCGCTGCGCGAGACCACCACAGCGGTGATCTTGCAGGGCGTAGGCGGGGACACCCATGAGTACAAGCGAACGGCCTCTGGTTTCACGCCTCCCCTCGGCGAGGACGCGGTGTTGTCGATCGATCCCGAGCACTACACCCTCCAGGACTCTGACGGAAGCATCTACCTGTTCGCCAGAAACGGCGGCCACCTGTTATCGGCGACCTCGACGATCGATGATCGCAAACCCGCTGCGCCGGTCTATACCTGGAGCGGTTCTACCCCCAGGCTTTCGCGCATGACCGACCCGGTCTCGGGGCGTTCCATCGAGTTGTTCTACGGCGGCCAGAGCCAGTGCCCGGGCGCAAACAACGTGCCAGCTTCCATGTTGTGTCGCATCACCTATTGGGATGGGACCGAGACCAACCTCTTGTATGCCTCGGGCTTCTTGGTACGCATGGTCAACCCGGGGAACCTCGTCACCGATCTCGGCTGGAACGCCGGGCGCCTCGAAGCAATTCGCGATCCTTACTCCTATGACCTCTTGACGGCAGGTGTGGTCCCAGCCAACCACAACACCGAGACCCATATTCTCTATGACTCACAGCTTCGTGCCGACCATATGTTCGCCCCTACTCCTGGAACAGGCGCGGGGTCATCTCCGCTTCCTGCTGAGGACCGCTACTACACCTATGCCAACGGCTACAGCGATGTCGTCAGTGTGGGACTCCCCAATCCCAGCGGTTTCACCCGTCGGGCCCATTACGACGCAGCGATGCGCAGTATCACCGAGTTTGATGCAACACTGAGGGCTACCGGCACCACCTGGAACAACAAGGACCAGGTGGTTGCGAGCATTGATCAACGGGGGATGAAGTCCAGCACCTTTTATGACCATGCCGATCGTCCGGTCGAATCCTACGGACCAGCCCCCGCCTCCTATTACGGTGGCGACAACCGTCCCAACAACGCGGGCCCGGTTCCCTATGGGACCACGCGCTATGACGAGGGATTGACCGGACTCGCCGCTGCCTACTGGGCGGTAGGGGCAATTGTGGGCCCACCTAAGATGCACGGCGCAGAGGCGGGAGCACCCCATGGGGTCTATGACCTGAACTGGGGCGCAGGTGGACCCGCTGGTCTTGGGGTTACCGACAACTGGGGTATGCGCCTCACCGGTGAGGTCACGATTCCAAGTGCCGGCAACTACGAGATGCAGATGTACTCAGACTCCGCGGTGCGCTTGTGGGTCGATGACGTTCTCATCAGCGACGGCTGGGGAGATCCACAAGGAGGGCTGCGCCAAGCCTCGTTGGGCTATTTCAACAACACTGTCGCGGGCTCACGCCATCGCATCCGCATCGACTTCGTCGATGTCGGCGGCAATGCCCACATGTACATGATGTGGAAAGCCCCTGGACAGCCAGCTGAAGTCGTTCCCAACAGCCTATTGAGCCCTCGCCTGGGCCTGGTGACCAGCTCGACCTCTCCCGAGGGCAGGGTTTCAAAGACGAACTATCAATACCCCTATCTCGGTCTCGCCACCCAACAGATCGCCGATCATGGTGGTTTGGGACTGACCACCATGACGGGATATGAGGCCCCAGGCGTCGGTTTCTTGCGACGCACCTCGCGTACGCTGCCTGCGGGCAACTCCTGGAGCTATGCCTATTACGGAAACACCGAGTCTCGGGCCAACCCTTGTGTTTCGGGCTCGCCGAGCGTCTCACAGGCCGGGTTCTTGAAATCCTCGACCGCTCCAGACCCAGATGGCTCAGGTTCACAAAGCCCTCGAATCACCGAGCAGGTCTATGACAACTCAGGACGAGTCGTTGCCTCGCGTGTCAATACCGAGTCATGGTCTTGTGTTACCTATGACTCTCGGGGACGCACACTGACCCGGACCATTCCGGCCTTTGGTGGATCACCGACACGCACAACCACCAACACCTACAGCGTGGGCGGTAATCCTGCGGTGAGTACTGTCTCTGATGCCACTGGCACCATCTCGACGGGTCTCGACTGGATTGGTCGTGCCATCTCCTATACCGATGTGTGGAACAAGACCACCACCTCCACCTATGACCAACCGGGACGACTCATCTCCACTTCGGGTCCCAAGGGCGTCGAGACATTCACCTACGACCCCGCAGGTCGCCCCACAGGCCAAAGCCTCGACGGGCTGGCGATGGCCACCGCCACCTATGACAACTCAGGCCAACTCGTAGGCGTTGTCCATCCGTCGGGAACCCCCGCCGAGGGGGACAACTCCACGGGCGTCTTCGCCTACGACGCCTACGGACGCCACAGCGCCACCACCTGGAAGCAAACCGACAAGGAGACCACGAGCAGCGGCTCCGTCTCCACCGAGACGACCCCGTGGACCACGAGCGACGCCGTCACCTACGACATCGCCTCGGGACGGGTGGTGGACCAGGTCATCGATGGTGTCGATGCGTTCAATGGCAACAACTTCACCTATGATGGGGTGGGAAGACTGACCAACGCGAAGGTCGCCGGTCATGACCTGAGCTATCAGTATTCATCGAGTGGTGGATGTGGGACCCTGGCCACCGCAGGGGCCAACACCAATAGAACCGCCACCATCGACAACGGGGTGACGAAGACCAACTGCTATGACAATGCGGACCGCTTGATGTCCAATCCGTCTGATCCCACCATTGGCACCGTCACCTACGACAGCCATGGCAACACCACCGAA
>JBBSKG010000075.1:0-13307 GCA_038256565.1 Acidimicrobiales bacterium
CAGATACTGGCCCTGGTGCAAGACCATGGCGGGGTTCTCTACTAGGGGTCGTTCCCACGATTGATCACGCTGAATCAGTTGTTGGCGAGGTCCGGTTAGGGCCAAGCCATCGGCGGTTAAACGCTGCACCCAAATGCGGGTCTCTTCGCCGTTAGGGTCACCTTCGCTCTTCCAGATCAGCCATGGCGTGCCATCGGCATCGACAAAAGGGCTCGGGTCGATAGAGCCATTTAGCTCTGTCTGACAGACGAGCGGTGCCGAAGTCGAGTCTTGGTACGGTCCCGTCGGCCCACCCGCAGTAGCGACTGAAATGCATTGCTTGCCTGATCCAAGATGCGGCGCTGTGTAATAAAGCCTCCACCCACTCGCTAGTTTCGCTACACCTGGCGCCCACAGATCACGAACCGTCGACCATGAAGCGACATTTTTAAGCGCATCACCAACATGGGTCCAAGTACGCAGGTCAGTCGAGGTCAAGACAGGAATCTTTTGGACGGGGATGCCAGGAGCACCAGTAATCGTGCCGAAGGCATAGTAAATATTGCCGTCTCGAACAATGGTGGGGTCAGGAAAGTCTGTCGTCCAAGCCCTTTGCGCCGCCTGGGCAGACGGGGTAACACCGACCAATTGAAGACCTACGCTGGACACCAACAAGGCGAGTAGGGAGAGTCCGATGGATCGGGGGTTCATGGTCCCGATACGCCAAGATTTGTTTTCTCGATCTGAATACAACCGCCACACCCTGCCCTCATTTTAAATACTTTCGAGATCCAATCGGCAAGCAAACCAGTCGATAAAGCGACCGCCCTTAGAGCCTCTTAAATCACCGGCCCCGTTGATCGTCCCAGAGCTCGACGTGCATACGACTTGAAAGGTTCCATCCACGTTGGAGCACGGGTTCGGCCAAATCACGCAATCTCATGTTCAAGGCTTCTGGAGTCCTTGCTTGGGGCATTATCCAAACCCGATAAAGATCGAAACGATCGACAATCGATTGCACTTCTTCAAGCTCGGCGTGATCTTCAACAACGAACTTGAAGATGGCTTTACCACTAGAACTAAAAGATTCAAGAGCTTCAGGAACGATTCTTTTGTCCTCTGAGACACCACTGTTGGCAAGCTTTGGCGAAACGTTGAATTGGTTAACCAAGTCAAGAAACTCCGGTGAGGCTACAAGGGTTCCGTTCGTTTCGACTTCAACTAGAAAGCCTCGTTTACGACAGCCCTCAAGTACTCCCAGCAATTTTCGTTGTTGCAACAATGGCTCGCCGCCAGTGATTACAACGAGTCTTGGGTCCATCGAATCAAGCCGATCCAACACAGAGGAAACGCCCATGGGTGTTACCTCTTTTGCTGGGTCAAAACGTTCCCAGTCCCAGGTGTAAGGCGTGTCGCACCATGTGCAGGTCAAGTTGCATCGTCCGAGGCGCACGAACCCAGCCCGCTGGCCAATCGATGGCCCCTCTCCTTGAAAGGTGGGTCCGAAAATTTCAGCTACGGCCAGCTCATCTTGTCCAATCACCAACTCGCTCAAGGGCGAAACTCTGCCCAAGTACGTGGCGTTTCACTGACCCGAACTGCAACAACCCGTTCTGCTATTAGCTTTGGAAGATGAGAGACACACCAATCGTGTAGCTGTCTAGCGAGCATCTCGGCTGAAGGTTGGCCGGTCATGACGTCATTGAGATGGCGGTGATCTAGCGCTTCATCAATATGAATCTTGAGGTCATCAAAACTTCGATAGTCGACAACGAAGCCATTCGGATCAAGTTCGTTAGCTTCGGCAACCACCTCTACCTCATAGTTGTGACCGTGCAGTCGTGCACAAGGGTGATTGTCTGCAAGTCCTTCGAGTATGTGGGAAGCAGAGAACCCAAAACGTTTAGTGATAGTGAACACGTCAGTCTCTCCGTCCGTTCCCTGACTCGACACTCACCGCATATGTCGTTGGGTCGAAAACATTCGCTTCTTCAAAAGCTTCACGCCTTTCGACACATGTCCCACAAGTGCCACAATGCACATCACCGCCCCTGTAACACGACCAAGTGTTGGCAAAGTCGACACCCAGCTCAACGCCTAGACGCACGATCTCGATCTTTGTCGAGTTCATAAAAGGGGCGTCAATGCGCAGATCTGGAAGTGCAAAACCCTCGTTTGCTAAACGTGCTTGGTGCTCGAATGCCTCGATGAAAGCTGGTCGACAATCTGGGTAGATCGGGTGGTCGCCAGCGTGTACACCAATGGCAACCGCATCGGCACCGACAGCCACCGCTAACCCAGTTGCGACCGACAACAAGATCGCATTTCTATTTGGCACCACCGTTGCTCGCATCGTCTCGTCTGTGTAATGCCCGTCAGGCACTTCGACGCTTGCATCAGTCAATGCCGAACCCATAAGTACCGAGGCCAAAGAACTCAAATCAACTAAATGATGACGAGCCTTCAAGTGTTCAGCGGCAGTGGCGGCAAAGGTCAGCTCTTTATGATGTCGTTGACCGTAGTTAAACGAGATCAAGGTGATAGCCGTTCCTTGACTTGCGATTGAATGCGCCAACACAACACTGTCGAGCCCACCAGATACAACAGCGACTGTATGTTTAGAAACCACTCAGTGGCCCAACTCGGCTGTTGCCTCAGTCACGATGCCACCACGAACGTGTTGGGTAAGCACTACTCGCACCGATTGTGGACTAGCCGCACGCATCACTTCGCCGGCGATCTCACCAGCGATTGCCTCAGCAAAACCGGCTCGGTCACGAAAAGACCACAGGTAGAGCTTGAGCGATTTGGACTCAATGCAATATTTAGCCGGACGGTAATCAATCTCCAAAGAAGAGATGTCGGGTTGGCCGGTAACTGGGCACAGCGATGTCAACTCGTCTGTAAGAAACCGAACTCGATTGCAGTGCGCTGGCGTAGGAAAACATTCTAGATGATCAAGGGGGCCACGAGTCTCGCCACCTAGAACCGTCAACTGTTCATTTTCCTCTGCCATATGGGCTCCCAAAAATTGTTTTACGGACGCTCTTAATCGTAGTTCCTGGCCGCTTCGCTTATTCTCGGCGACCATGAACCGTTTGGCCAACGAGACCAGTCCTTATCTCCGCCAGCACAGAGACAACCCTGTTGACTGGTACCCATGGGGCGAGGAAGCTTTTGAACGAGCTGGCACAGAAGATAAGCCAATTTTGTTATCAGTCGGCTACTCGGCTTGCCACTGGTGTCACGTCATGGCACACGAATCATTCGAAGATCCAGCTGTTGCTGCAGTGGTCAATGACTATTTCATCAACGTAAAGGTTGACCGCGAAGAACGTCCCGATGTCGATGCCATTTACATGGAAGCAGTCCAAGCCCTAACTGGTCATGGGGGCTGGCCAATGACTGTTTTTCTAACTCCCGACAGACGGCCCTTTTTTGGCGGAACCTATTTTCCACCTCAAGCCCGCGGCGGTCTCCCTAGTTTTCTTGACCTCTGTCAAGCGGTACATGAAACCTGGAACGAACGACGCGACGATCTACTCAGCCAAGCTGATGAACTAACAACGAGCCTTAACAGAACCGCCCTGCTCGCAACTGGCAACACAATGCCCAGCCCAGAAGTGTTGACCAATGCCGTCCATTCTTTACAGGCCCAATACGACCCAGAGTGGGGCGGCTTTGGAAAAGCTCCGAAGTTTCCCCAAGCCATGAGCCATGAGCTTTTGCTCAACCTTTACGCAAGTGGCCAGGCAGCAACTCCAGAAGTATTGGCGATGATTACCAACTCGCTTGACTCAATGTCGTCTGGCGGAATGTACGACCACCTCGGCGGTGGCTTTGCCCGTTATTCGGTCGATGCCTTTTGGATGGTTCCTCATTTCGAAAAGATGCTTTATGACCAAGCTCTGTTGGCACGCGTCTATCTACATGCTTGGCAAGTCACAGGTGCTGCGCATTATCGCCAAGTTCTCGACGAAACCATCGACTATGTGTTGCGTGATCTGGCGCACCCTCAAGGAGGATTATTCTCCGCCGAAGACGCTGACTCTGAGGGTGAAGAAGGGCTCTTTTATGTATGGCGGCCTGAAGAAATTAGAACGGTTTGTGGCGACGACACAGAAGCGGCAGAAGCTGCGATTGATTGGTATGGAGTTTCGGCGTCGGGAAACTTCGAGGGATCAAACATCTTGCATCGTCCAATACGTGGCGACCTCGTGCGACCTCGTGCAGTGGAACGGGCACGAGCGTTGCTCTTCGATGCACGCCTAAAGAGAGTGCGCCCCGGTCTTGATGACAAGGTGCTTACCGAATGGAACGGGCTGTTTTTATCTACCTTGTCTCAAGCTGCCGCGGCGACAAGCAACGCTGGCTGGCGAGACGCAGCTCTTCGTCTGGGTCAATTCCTCATTGCGAATGTGCGAGGAGAAGCTGCACGCTGGATGCGTTCTTGGCAAGCTGACAGCGGTGCTCGCCTGCTCGCCTACGCTCAAGACTACGCAGCTCTAATCGACGGCTTCACTCGCCTCGGCGAATGCACCGGCCAAGCCGTTTGGCTAATCGAAGCCTCCGCCACTGCAGACGGCTTACTTGAATTGTTCTGGGATGAAACCAATGGCGGAGTGTTCACAAGTGGCAACGACGCCCCCGCTCTAGTCGCTCGACAAAAGGATCTGTTCGACAACGCTTCTCCAAGTGCCAACAGCAACGCAGCAATCGCACTCGCTCGTTTGGGTGCTCTCACCGGAGAGCGTCGATATACAGATGCGGCCGAGTCGATCATCACCTTGCTAGCTGGCCCGCTGACTCAACACCCCACTGCATTCACCCACCTCCTCGGTGCCGTCTCCTTCATGCAGGGGCCTTCTACTGAGGTCGTCATAGTTGGGGATCGTCCCGACCTTGTCGCAGTTGCACACGAGCGCTACCTACCAAACACTGTCCTCGCATGGGGCGAACCAGGCCCCTCTCCCCTCTGGGAAGCACGCCAGCCCAATCTCGCCTACGTCTGCGAAAACTTCACCTGCAAACAACCCACCTCAACCCCAGAAGAACTCCTCGCCCAACTCAGCGAGTGAACTCTCCGAACTCCTATTGTTTTGCTTCCCAGCGCTCAAAGCGTTTACGGATTGTTTTACTTGGCTGAGGAAGACCTAAACCAACAAGTGCGTTACGGACGATTTTTTCATGGAGAGATGCTGTGTCATCAAGCCAGTCAAAGTGATGGTTTACCTCAAGCGAGACAGCGCCATTGCGCACAACCGGCCTATCATCGCTGGCCCCAACAATTCCCAGCCCTACAGGCCGGAGCGGCTCAAGCTGCTAACTCAACTGGTGCTCTATTGGTTGTAGCAGAGAACCTCTACGGATATGGCCCAGTTGCTAGCCTACTTACAGAAGACCTACCCCTAGCGGCCAGCACACGAAAGAGGTCCGTCCGGGCTCAAATGTCATCCAGCCTTGAGGCCCAACACCGTTCTGGCGAGCTTCGCTTCGTTGTCGCTCAAGCCTCAGACTTCTTCGGCCCTGGCGTAGAAGTCTCTGCTGTCGGCAAGCGTTGACCATATGGGACCCTTCGTTGATCGGTGGTCTCACAACGCACGATCATTGATTTACAAAATTCCGGTATCTCGATCGGGTTCAGTAGCAAACGAAGAGACAGTCTGCCAGTACTACCACTTGACTACATAGCCAGGTGGAGAAATGACTCAGGAAGATTTTGGGGTGAGGCGACCGCCAGCCAACTACCCAAGGACCATTCCTACCGTTACCCGCGTACCGCGGATCGTGGGGAGCCCACCCATCCGGGCCGGATCGACCGTAATTCGCTCGAAAGCCATTCCACGAGCATACGCGACAACGTGTCACGACCCTCTGTATAAATCCCCAATGATTTGGTGGGCGTTGAGGGACTCGAACCCCCGACCCCCTCCTTGTAAGGGTGGTGCTATAGCCAACTGAGCTAAACGCCCGTGTGCTTAATGCAAACGAAGCGACAGTCTGCCAGTACTACGGACTGACTACACAGCCAGATGAGAAATTACTCAGGAAGATTTTGGGGTGAGCCGACGAAACCAATGGTCATCTCTGATGGCTCCGAGGGAATATAAACCTGCGTGGGGGCTTGGCGGCCTCGCAATTCTTCTTCACGGCTTGCCTGCCAATAAGTCGCCTCGTGACCCGCTCGGTCAATAGACATCTTGCTTGCTAAGAGCCGCTCGGGGTCAGCCTTCGCCAACTCTGTTAGGCGAGCCGCTTCGTTGACTGGGTCTCCAACCACGGTGTACTCATATCGCTCTTCCGAACCAATGTTGGCGGCAACCGCCATTCCTGACGACACGCCAATGCCAACATCGAGGTCAGGCTGATCTCTTGCCATCAAGGTCATTTGATGACGCATTGCCCGGGCTGCTCGCAGCGCCCGAGCAGCATGGTCGGGCTGATCGTCAGGGGCACCGAAAACACAAAGCGCACCGTCGCCTTCAAACTTGTTTACTGACCCACCTTCAGCTTTAACGACTCTTACCAATGTCGAAAACATTCCGTTCAACATGACTACGAGTTGGTTTGGCTCCATGGTTGCAGCGAGTTGAGTCGAGCCAATGAGATCAATGAACAGGACAGAAATCTCCCGCTGTTCACCGCCTAAGCCTGCATCAGTCTCGAGCGCGTGACGCGCAACCTCATCACCTACGTGACGCTCAAAAAGATTTTTAAGCTGTTCACGTTGTCGCAGACCCACAACCATCTCATTGAACCCTGCCTGCAGACGACCCAACTCGCCACCGTCGTCAACACGCAGGTCGAAATTGATGTCGCCTTCCTTCACACGAAGCATGGCGTTACGCACTACAGACAAGCGAACCGCAACCGAACCTGCAGCTACATACACCATGATTCCGCCCGAAATAATGCCAAGCCATGCCAAGGCAGCAATATCGAGAATTGCCTCTTGGTCTTCGCGTCCGAAAGGGGACAGGGCAATCCACAACATGGGTATACCTGACCCCATGGCCCATGACAACAGCAGCTTTGCTCTTATGCCAAGCACGAGACTGTTATCGATCACTTCTCCCTCAAGAGCCCGAATGAATACCGGGCGCAAACTAACCTCGACAAACAAATAAGTGAATGCAGAAGCGCTAACTCCACCTAAAAAAATGCCGAGCATCACGCGCAGCACTTCCGCTGCGCTCATGGCCTCAATGATGTTTAACGCAGCGAAGGCAACAACCGCTCCGAGCCAATAGGCAAAGGCTTCACGGGCCATTGTGATTGGTAAATGCAACGCGGTAATGCGCTCATGAGGCTTAAGTGGACGGGGACGAATTAACCATTGCCAAACGGGGCGCACCGAAGCAATCATCCGCCAGCCACCGACCGCTACTGCGATAGTTCCATAGACCACAAACAGCGCCAGGCGACTCGTCGTGTTCCGTTGAGTGATGGGCGAAAGGGGTTCGGATATGTAATTCAGATACAAGAATACGACGAGTCCACCAATCACATTGGCGGCACCTATCCAAAACAGAACTATCAGTGGAGCACGACGCTCAGACGGTGGACTTGCCATGTGAGTCGTTACTGTTTTTCTCAACGCTGCAGGCGGGCCCCAAGACATCCACCTCGATGTGAAAGCGGCGACTAACTTGCTAAGCAGATCCATCAATTGACCAGATTCATCAGTTGACCGGATTCATCAATGACCAAGAGTCCTGTTGCGAATATCACGTAGTTGATGAAGGGCCAGTAATGCGCTCGATCTTCAAGCCAAGGTCCGAAAAAGCCTCCATTGGGCGATGGTAACCGCGCTCAAGATGGTGGACGTCGTGAATTACCGATGTCCCAACAGCAGCGGCGGCGGCAATCACATAAGCAAAGCCGCCTCGTATATCAGGCACGACGATTTCGCTCCCATGCAATGGGGCCGGTCCACGTATCACTGCCGAGTGCACTGCGGAAGTCTCATTGAAACGACAATCACGTCCACCTAAACAGGCATCGAACAATTCAATCTCGGCACCCATCTCCTTTAGCGCAGCGACATAAGGAAAGCGCCCTTCATAAACCGTCTCGTGCAGCACCGACATTCCCTCACATTGGGTAAACAACACGGCCAACGGCGACTGCCAATCAGTCATGAACCCAGGGTGTGTGTCTGTCTGCACAACGGCATGACCCAACTGATCGGCTTCAGCCCCAACCCAATCATCGGTGATCTCAAAACGTGCACCCATGCGCTGAAGCGTAGAAATAGCAGTAACCAAACGCCCCTGAGCGCATCCACTCACTCGAACCCGTCCACCCGTAACCAGCCCGGCCACTAAATAGCTGAATGCCTCAATGCGATCTCCAGCAAGAAAATGTTCCGCCCCCTGCAAGCGATCGACCCCTTCGATCACAAAACGTCGATCAGGCCGCAATTCGATGCGCGCCCCCATGCGCTGCAAGAACAACGCCAACTCAATTACCTCGGGCTCTACGGCAGCATTCTCAAGCAACGTGCGGCCCTTGGCCAGCACTGCCGTAAGCAACACAGTCTCAGTGGCACCAACACTGGGGAAGGGCAGACGAATACGAGCCCCGTGCAACTGCGACGCTTTGGCATGAAGACCCTCAGAGGTCATCGTCACCTCGGCTCCCATTGCTTCGAGCGAAGACACATGGAAGTCGATAGGCCGTGGGCCGATTCGGTCGCCACCAACAAGCGGAACCATTACCTCACCCATGCGATGGAGCAGCGGTCCAACCAACAAGATCGGAATACGGTTCAAACCACCATATGACAACGGAACCTGACCGGTTGATAAAGAGCCTGGCGCAACACGCACTGAACTTCCATCTACTTCAACATCGCAACCAAGCGCCCTCAGCATGCCTGCGGTGATCTCAATGTCGCCGATCTCTGGACAATTAAGAACTGTGCTTGGAGTCTCGCCAAGCAGTGCCGCAACCATGTGTTTGGTCACCGCATTCTTAGAACCCCGTACCGTTACATCGCCAACAAGAGGCCCGACTGGTTCTACCCGCCACGATGTTGGAGAAACAGGCGCGGACAGATTCGACATGGGCTTTATCCTATGCCCTTAGGTGACATACGTTGACCACGAGCACGGTTTACATCGGCGGTCATAACAGAATCGGTCAATAGCGAACGAGCACTCAAAGCGCTAATGGCCTCGACTTGTAGCTCGTCATTCTCGTGCAGCTCGTTGATCTCGTAGATAGCAAACCATCGAACCTCAACAATCTCAGGCGAACCAATCCGTGCATCATCAGGATTTTGTGCAGGGCCGGGGCGCGCCGAAAACACAATGTCGACACGTTGTTGCATGGGCTCGACTACGACAAAGGGCCTTCCAATCAGATCTACCTCTATGGCTACTTCCTCACGAACTTCACGACGAGCTGCATCGTCTACTTGTTCACGCCTCTTAACAATTCCACCCGGCAAACCCCAGCCTGGCCGATAGGAATGGTGCACTAACAAGATGCGTCCGTCATCACGCTCTACCAAACATAATGCGCCCACGGTGAAGGTAGGCGATAACAGTCGCAGCACCTGACGCCGTTGCATTGACGGCAATAACCGGTAAGCCCTTAGAGCAAAGCGATGGTAAACAGCCAGCATCTTCTAAGCCTAGGGGTCAAACAGGAGCTCAGGGATTGATGGCTGCCATCAATTGATCGAGTAAGTCCGAAGTGGCCGCTGCAACGGGGGCTCGTCGAACATCGTGTTCGACTACAACCAAATCGCGTCCAGTAGTATCGCTGACGATTGCACCAGCCTCTTGACAGATCAACATTCCACCGAGATAGTCCCAAGGCCCGTGAATGCCCTGGCTCGTGTCGAGATAGGCATCGAGTCGTCCACATGCCACAGCACATAGATCTAGGGCTGCTGCACCTAAGGCACGAAACTGACGCCAACCCAGGTGCTTGTCGGGCAGACCAGAAAGACCGACCATGGCATCGCTCAAGTCGGTGCATTGGCTCGCTGAAATAACCTGACCATCGAGTCGTGCGCCACCACCTCGCACGGCCTCAAAGCGCTCCCCTGTTGCCTGGTTCACTACAACTGCCACCCACGGACCTTGCTCATCAAGAGCACAGAGGCTCGTTGCATACCAGGGCACGCCACGACTGGCGTTTGTCGAACCATCAACTGGGTCAATCACTACCACAACCTTCGATTGCCCTGCAGAACCGCTCGGGGAATGCAAACCAGATTCCTCACTCAATATGCCCACCCCACTAGCCGCTAATACCTTGAGCGCAGCAGCGTCAGCTACCAAGTCAATGCCATATTGAGTTGGACGTTCGGTCATTGGTCGCCAGTCTTTAACCACCGACAACGCTTCGTGTACTGCATCGGAGGTCTCATGCAACATGGCCAGCATCTGTTTGTCATCCACACACTGACCGTACCGTCTCACGAACGGGCTACTCTGCCTAAGTGGCAATTCTCGACGTACCTGGTTTCATATCTGACCTCAAAGACCATGCCGCAGATCATGGATTTCACATTCACGACGAACGTCATTTCGTCGAGACTTACTCATTACGCCAAGCGTGGGAAGTCGATTTTCATCCAGAAGAAGGCTGCGGTGGACCACTCGATCTGCACCTCTCTCTAGAGGTTGACCCACGGGTGTTTCTTGCATTTGAAGACGCCATCATGGAGCTTGAACCTGACGATTTTCCTGCTGATGAATTCTTCTTCCCGTTGGTTTTCAACTGGGCACTTCCACCATTGCCATCGGGACCTGACTTGCTCGTGTTGGCTACTGAACTTGCAGGTGTAGGCGGCCCTGACTTGCCCATCGAAGTTTCCGCCATCGACTCTTATGGCGCAGTCAATGCACCCGAACGCACCTTGACCGTTGTTGCCCGAAGGCAGGTCTCGCTTTCTCAACTCCTTCAAAACGAAGAAGAGCTATGCGACACTCTCGACCGCTGCCTTTACGTGAGTCGTTATCTACTCGAACGTGCTCCCGCATGGCTGGGCGACTGACTACCAGCGAACCTCTCTTAAAGATTCAGCAAACAGGTGGGGCTCTTAAAGGCTAGTCAGGCGATCTCGCATCATTCTTGCAATTTCCACATTGGCGTATCCTGCCCAAGCCACACCCACATGAGGGTCTAGCGGCACATCAAGGGGACCTGGTGGTAGAGCTTCAACAATCACTCCTGCCGCTCGCGCAACCACCAGTGCTGCAAGATCGTAGGGGTGAGCAGCCAAGGTGCCTGGCACCAACAACGGACGAGGATCAAAGACCGCTGCATCAGCACCACTAGCTAGGCCCATGAGCAAACCACCAGTACAGAGCCACGGGTCTTCGTAGACCTCTAACCCGGTAAGAAGCTTGTCTTCCCATGCACCTATCAATGCCTTCGACCCTGGCGCAAAGCGAGAAACCGTCACAAACGATCGATCAACCTTTCCGTCTTGTCGTGGCTGCAAGGTGACCGTCTTAGCTGGCCGATTATCAACACTGAGATCTTCATCAAGCACATGTAGCTGACCACTTGTTGTTGCCCATGCCGTAAGCCCGCGTTCAATGCGTTTGATCGGCACCTCTACCGCAACGCCGATTTCTAAGTCTTCAAGTGTCTCGGCATGGCGGCCAGCGCCAATCAATATCCATGCACTGCGCTTTCCTGCCAAATATGGACGGGTGCCATCGAGGGGGTCAATCAAATATCGCCAGGGGCCCGGTTGATTACCAATCGCCAACGGTTCATCGTGGCCCTCCATAACCAAGGTGCCCGGCCAGTCTGCTGCGACCAGACTTAGCAAGCCACCAAGCAGAGCCACTTCTGCCCGATCATCAACACCGAATACTTCGTCGCCCCCCTCGAAACGTAAGACCGCTCGGTCGTCATTAGTCAGACTCAAGTGATCGGTTCGCACGGCATCGCGTGCACCTCGTGCGACCTCGCAAAGAGCAGTTGCAAGAGCTGCTGGTACATCTTCATCGGGTAAAGTCACTCCTCCTTCCTAACACTTGCCACCAGCGGAAGCCCTGAGACATGGAAGAGCGTCCAGGCGCTGCTATCGTGCGTTGGTCTATTCCGGGGTAGCTCAATTGGCAGAGCAAACGGCTGTTAACCGTTAGGTTCTCGGTTCGAGTCCGAGCCCCGGAGCCATCAACCTGAAGGCCTAAAAAACTTCAGGTTGATTCGGGGCGGTAGCTCAGTGGTTAGAGCGACCGACTCATAATCGGTTAGTCGTGGGTTCGATACCCACCCGCCCCACTTCTTTTCAACCAAATAGCTGGCCCGGTATGCTCCCAGGCGAGGGGGTGGGAGGTTGACATGCGAATCGAAACTAATGGAGTTGGCCTAGAGGTTGAACTTCAAGCAGAGGGCAATCCGGTCGTGTTGTTGCACGGCTTTCCTGACTCGGGGCGAATGTGGAGACATCAAGTTGCAGCACTGACTCAAGCGGGATTTCGCACTATCGTGCCAGATCAGCGTGGATACGGAAGCTCCGACAAGCCAACAGAAGTGAGTGCCTACTCTCTGGCCTTCCTGGTGGCAGATGTGGTCGGAATACTCGATGCGCTTTCAATCGAGCGGGCCCACGTTGTCGGTCATGACTGGGGTGCCGCAGTCGCTTGGGCGGTAGCAACATTTGCGCCAGACCGTGTCGATCACCTTGTGGCCATGTCGGTTGGGCATCCCTCGGCGTTCGCAGCCGCTGGCACTGAACAGCGTGAGCGATCGAGCTACATGCAGCTATTTGTGCAAGAAGGCGTTGCTGAGGAGGTGCTAATGCGTGACAACTGGGCCGCGTTTCGCTCCATGTCTGGGCATCCTGATATCGACGCAGTCATCTTGGACCTCGAACACGATAAATCACTCACAACTGGCTTGAATTGGTATCGGGCCAACATGCCGCCAGGCTCATCGCCCGAAGCCGACCAGCCCCCGATAGTTCCCGACCTTGGACCGGTGCTAGTACCGACAATGGGAATATGGAGTTCCAACGACTTCGCTCTCGGCGAGAAACAAATGATTGAATCAGCATCATTCGTCAAAGAATCATGGCGCTACGAGCGGGTCGAAGATGCCGGACATTGGCTCCAACTCGACCGCCCCGAAACTGTTAACGATCTCCTACTCGACTTCTTGCCGCTCTAACAGCCCCGCCATTATGGCCCGCTCGAGCTCAGCTAATACGCCGAACCCTGTTGCTATCAGTGTGCGCAAATGGCTCAGGAAACTGATCCATGCGCAACATGGTGGTCTCGTCGTATGACCATGTGTCGTCTCCATGGAGTGTGATGGTCACCTCATAACTCAGTGTTGACGGATGTTTGGCC
>JBBSKG010000076.1:0-12837 GCA_038256565.1 Acidimicrobiales bacterium
CAGTTACTGAACCACCAGGTGCTGTTGTGGTGCAGTATCCGAATTACCTGGGCTGCATCGAAGACCTTGCCGAGGCTCGTGCGTTGGCAGACGTTCATGGTGCCTTGTTGATAGTGGTTATGGACCCAGTTGCTGGGGGAATGCTTGCTTCGCCCGGCTCATTAGGGGCCGACGTAGTTGTGGGGGAGGGCCAACCTTTTGGTACTCCTCTTTCATTTGGAGGGCCTTACCTTGGGCTCTTTGCATGCAAGCTCGATTTAGTGCGTCGCCTTCCAGGTCGCCTTGTTGGCGAGACGCTTGATGTGGAAGGGCGACGAGCATATGTCACTACTTTACGCACGCGCGAACAAGACATTCGCCGAGAGAAAGCGTCGTCAAACGTTTGCACTAACCAGACCTTGATTGCGGTGGTTTGTGCCATTCAGATTTCTTGGCTGGGCACCTCGGGACTGCGAGAGTTGGCGTTGCGTTGCGCTAGGGCGACCCGCTACTTAAGAGAGTCCGTAATCGCTATTGATGGAGTTGAACTTGTCTCTAATGCCCCAACTCTTCGTGAGTTTGCAATGAGGCTGCCACTCGACGCTGACCTTGTCATTGAACGAATGGCTGAGGAAGGATTTCTCGCTGGCGTTGCCCTTGGCGGGGGCCACGACGACGGTGCCTATGGCGATGGACTATTGGTCGCTGCTACTGAGCGGCGAACTCGAGCTGAAATTGACGCCTATGTTCATGCACTCGAAAAGGTGATTCGATGACCACATCTCTTCCCGGTGGACGGGCAACGAGCATTCCTCTCCTTGGCCATGACGAGGAGCCGACGATATTTTCGTTGTCGTCGCCACAGCGCCAAGCTTGGTCGTTTCGCACGACTGACCTGCCTGAGTGGGAACCTGAAGAACTAGTTCCTGCTGCCTATTTGGCTTCTGAGCCGGTCAAACTGCCCGAGGTGTCAGAGCGGGATTTAGTGGCTCATTTCACCAGGCTTTCGCATCGTCAATATTCCGTCGATCTTGGCGCTTACCCATTGGGTTCATGCACTATGAAGTACAACCCCAAACTTTGTGACGACGCCGCGTCGTTACCAGGGTTGGCAAACGTGCACCCCGCTGCGCCGGTTGCATTGATTCAGGGTTGGCTTGAGTTGTTGGTTTCGCTTGAAGAATCGCTTTGTGAAACAACTGGAATGGTGGCAGCTACTTTGCAACCACCGGCTGGAGCGGCAGGGGAGCTGTGTGGCCTTTTGTTGATGCGAGCTTGGCATGAAGACCAAGGCCGTCAACGCACCAAGGTGATCATTCCCGACTCTGCACATGGCACGAACCCAGCATCTGTAACCCTTGGCGGCTACGAAACAGTGACGGTGCCAAGTGATGCCCGGGGTTGTGTTGATCTAAAAGCGTTGCGGGAAGTTCTTGATGAAGACGTTGCCGGGATCATGTTGACCAACCCCAACACACTCGGGCTATTTGAAGAAGACATCGCCGAGATCGCCGCTGCGGTACATGAGGTCGGTGGGCTCTTGTATTACGACGGGGCCAATCTCAATGCCATCCTTGGGGTCACTCGCCCAGGCGACATGGGTTTTGACATTGTTCATATGAACCTGCACAAGACCTTTGCCGTGCCACATGGCGGGGGAGGACCAGGGGCTGGACCCGTTGCAGTGTCAGAACGCCTTGCGCCATACCTTCCGGGACCGCGTCCGGTTCGTTTAAGTGACGGATCGTTTGGCTGGCAGACACCTGAACGTTCAATCGGAAGGGTCCATGGGTGGCATGGCAATGCACTAGCGCTTGCGCGGGCATATTCGTATCTCATTGCAAACGGCGGTGATGGTTTGCGCAAGGTGTCTGAAGCTGCTGTTCTCAATGCCAACTGGATTCGCCATCGGCTGCGAGGCCATTACGACATTCCTTTTGATCGTCCGAACATGCATGAGTGTGTGGTATCTGCGTCCAACCTTAAAAAGCGGGTTGGAGTAAAGGCGCTGGATGTTGCCAAGCGCCTCATAGAGGAGGGCTTCCATGCGCCTACGGTTTATTTCCCGCTAATAGTCGAGGAGGCTCTCATGATTGAGCCCACCGAAACTGAATCACCTCAGACGATGGAGGCATTAGCTGCCGCTTTGATATTTATTGCCGAACATGCATCAGAGGCTGACCGTGAAGCCCCTCGCAACACTCCGGTACGCCGGGTGGATGAAGCCCTCGCCGCTCGCAAGCTCATTCCAACCGAAGACGCAAGATTCGGGTAATGCTGTTTCACATTTAGTGATTCATATTAAGAACTCGTACCCGCTGCAACGCATCTATTAATAATTAGGAGAAAACGCTATGAAAAAATTAAAACTTATTTTGGCTGCAGGCATTGGCGTTGCTCTTATTACAGCTGGATGCGGCGATAAGGCTGCTGAGAAAATAGCGGAGAAGGCAGCGGAAAAAGCGATCGAGAAAAGTGCTGATGGGGGCGACGTTGACGTTGACATCGATTCAGATAGCGGAAAAGTCAAGGTAAAGGGTAAGGACGGAGAGGCAACCTTTGAGTCGGGTGGCGATTTGCCTGAGTGGGTTTCAGACGATCTTCCAATTCCCAAAGGTGCCAATGTCTTGTTGAGCACCACTTCAAAAGATGGCAACTATGTTCAGTTGACCGTTAAGGGCAATGCAAAGGATGTGTTTGAGAAGTTTCAAGCAGACCTTGCCATAAAAGGTATCGATATTGTAGGTGAACCAAGCATCATGGAGAGCGGAGAGGTGGGCATCTATTCCTTAGAGATTGCCGAGAAGAACGGCAAGCTAGGCCTAACGTTTACCTCAGGCGACGGCGATGAGACCGCCGTGACAATAACCCTTGCGCCTGAGACTGCCGGGGAGTAATCAGTCCAGAATCTGGTTAAGTAGCTGCGCTACTCGCCGATCAGGCATCATGAATTCAATCAAGATTTCTCTACCTAACTCGACTGTGTTGCGAATCGTTCGTGACCCATTAAACACCTTGACACAGGATGAAATCGATGCCTTGCTTCCGTCCTGTGTCGCTATAGCTCGTACCGGTTTCGGATCAGATCAAATTTCAGAGTCTGATGTTGCACTGCATGCCATTGAAGTTGGCTATGGGGCGTATCTAACGACGAATGATCAGCTCGTTGGTTTCGCCGCAGCCAGTGTTTTTAAAGTGAAACGACTAGTGCGTCCCGTTCTCTACCTTGCTGGCACTGCTATCGAAAAACAGTCACAGGGTTGGGATTACTACCACCCCCTGGTGCTTGCTCGCTTGGCCCTTGGTACGGTCAACGGTGCAAGTCATTTTGCAACCCGAACACAAAGCCCGATTGTCTGTAAGGCGTTACGTGAATACACCTGGTATCCATTCGATCGAAGCGGGCGTCGTTACGGGCACGTTGCTCGTGAGGTTGCCGAGCATCTATACGAACATGGCAGTGACTTCCGAGGCCCTGAAGGCGTTCTGATGGACGAAGAGACTGGCGTTGTGCGTCGTGCCTATGAACAACCCATGTACAAGAATGTGCCGTGGTCTAGCCATGCAGAGATCGATAATTACTTCTTAGAAAATGTTTCGACCGAACATGGCGATGCACTCATCTTGGTTGGGACCATGGAGGGCAGGGCTGATATGTCTAGGTGCATGCAGTCCATTGGAATGTCGTTCCAAGAACTGGTTGCCCTACTCAGCCCCCTCGCCCTCCATGGGTCTCAAGGCGAAGTGGTCACTGCTTCTCGATAACTACCGTTCCCATGATCTTGTCAGTAAAGGTCTGTTTCTTGGGGTCCCAAAGGGGGAAGAGGTAACCGATGTAGCAAGGGAGCTGGTCAACGATGTGGAGAAAATTTCTGGCAATCCCCATCCATCCGCCAATGAATTGGCCGTCAGTTTCTTTGACAAGTGCAATTCCTAATTGTTTTTTGCCAAGAGTCTGACCGGTTTCTCCACCTTGGTAGATGTTGTAGAACACCCACGCAATCACTGGTAAATACAACAACATGGCGAGGCGTGGAAATACAAAACCTACGAGTACGACGGGAATGAATGGGAGGAACGTATCGATCAATGTAGCTCCGACTCGCTTGCCCCAACTCGCCAATGGCGGTCCTTGCCATGTTGAGGCAACGGGTGGAGCGGGCGGAGTGGGGTAGCTGCCGCCTGGGGGCGGGGATGATGGTGGGGGCGGAAAACTGCCACCTGGTGGTTGATTAAAAGGCGGTTGACCTGGAGGAGGAGGGACGTTGCTCATAAAGACTCCTTATCGAAAACACATTGGGTGACATGGGCAATGCAATCCCAGCCGCTCTTATGTTGCGGGAGCAGGTTAACTCAAGCATGTCCTCTCGTCTTGGATGTTCAGATTTAGTTGAGCAGGTCTGGCTCGGCGCTTACGATCCAGTCATAAGAGGGCTGGAAGCTGAACCAGCCACCTAGGTGTGAACCAACTTGGCTTGCCGTGAGGGCTGCGTCTTCTTTGTTGATTAGCACCGGCTTTCCTGCCGCTTCGGCCAACAGCTGAGCGTGACAGCTACGGTCCATTGAGATGAACCACCACACGGCTTCGTCAACGGTTTGGCCCACTGTTAAAAGGCCGTGGTTGCGCAATATGACAGCCTTGTTGTCGCCAAGAGCAACGCCGATTCGTTTACCTTCAGCTGGGTCGAGCACGACACCGGTGTAGTCGTCGAACAATCCATGGTCTTGATAAAAGGAACACGAGTCTTGCGTGATTGGGTCAAGGAGGCGGCCAAGGGTTGACCATGCCTTGCCGTACATCGAGTGTGTGTGCGCAGCGGCAACAACGTCTGGGCGAGTTTCATGAATTTGCGAATGAATAGCAAAGGCAGCTCGGTTAACGCCACGGTCGCCTTCAACGACGTCACCTTGTCCATTAACTAGCAAAAGATCAGAGACCTTAATGTGGCCGAAGTACATGCCAAAGGGGTTAACCCAAAAATGATCAAGACGTTCGGGGTCGCGAGCAGTTATGTGTCCTGCAATTCCTTCGTCATATCCATAACGAGCAAACAGCCGAAACGATGCCGCAAGGCGTTGCTTGCGATGTAGCCGTTCTTCTTCAGGCGTTGCGAAAGTAGGCGGCATTGGAAACTGAACCGGCATAACAATCCTCCCCGTATGTAATTTCCTTCACGCTATCCTGACGCCAATAACAATAATCGGCGAATTATGTCAACTCCCGTTCGAAGACCCGCTTGGTGAGTTCTTCCATCACCCCGTTCGGGCACAGCAGTTCGAGGCCTCGGGTTTCTGCTTCGCCCAACACGTCGTCAATGAGCATGTCGAGCTGATCGGTCGCCATCGCAGTCGGCTCAGCTGTTGACTCCGAAATCTCACGATCTGTAGTTGTCATAGGGATCGTGCAGTAGACCCGTGAGACCTATCAGCACGGGTGCCAGTTGGTTCGGGACGAAACGACCAGACGGCAAGAGCTACGAAGAGACCGAGATAGATCGTGAGGTTTGCGAGCGCAAGCATTCGACGCTGTGGCCACAGCTCGTCGCAGGGTTCTCTTGCAAGTGTCTGGAGCTCGAGCACATGGCTGGCCTCTTCGGTGATTGAGGCCTCATGGTGCCCAGCAAACGGAGCCGAACAGCGGTAGTGAGCTGCGGCAGGAAGATCGTCGGGCCCAATCCCTGCCGGAAGCTGTCGAGGCAGGACCAACGGAACCCAATCGTCGAAAGGACTGACCATCCACCGGGCGATCACGAGTGTGAATAGCAGCAGCGCCACTGCTGCTATGAGGCGTGCCCGAGAGAACCCACGCCGTTCGATCGACGGCAACTTGCACATTAGGGCAACACTAGCACGGTCGCCCCGGCGAGCAGCCAGCGCGCAGCTGGCTGCGGGGCTCTTCGACTGGTCGCCGACTTCGGCACCCACGAGCTGGACCTGACCTGGTGCCGACACCTCAATAATAGGTAATACCTTACATTAGTATAATTATAAGCATATTTCATATGATTTCAGTATATGTTGCTCGACATTAGGTGAGGTTCGCGGCATCAGCCGCACCGACTATCTCAATAATCTAACTACTTTACATAACGAGCATTATCGGCACTTTTCATTGGACTACAGCACGTCCGATCGAAATGCCATAAATCGTAGACGTAGCGGTTGCCTTCCAGGCCGCTATCGCCGAAATGCGTGTTCGTGACACTGACGAACTCACCACGCAGGAAACAGCACGACTTATCGGAGTCTCTCGACCAACGCTGATCCGCCTGCTCGACACCGGCGCGTTGGCGTTCCGACGCACCAACGGTACCCACGGGCACCGCCGAATCTCGCGACGCGCCGCGCTCGCCTACCTACGTGCCGACCTCCAACGACGCCGTCACGCACTCGACGAACTCGCAGTCGACGCCGAAGCACTCGGTTTCTTCGAAAACTGATCGCCCACACCCGTAAGAGTCAACGATGAACCGCAACCGCCCAGTCACCGGGTCGCTCGTCCTGCTCGACGCGAACGTGCTCTACCCGATCAACATCTGCGACTTCATTGTGATTAAACCTCCGGCCCACTGGTGATCTGTTCTTCCAGAATCAGCCCGGTGGCCTTGGCGGCCAGTTCCAGGCTTTCCATGGTGAGCCAAGGATCGAGCCATCAACGTCCAATTCCGTGGCCTCCAACGCCATAGGGCCACCTATGGCGACGTAAGCAGCGTCAACGCAAATCGCGCCTCGATCTGGGCGACTGTGTGTCCGAAGAAGTAATCCCCGCCCGCTTGAACGCCAGCGTTTATCATTCCCGCGGCGATCGCATTCGAAGTCCCGGATCGTTGATAGACGATCCGCCCGAGTCTCCGAACTGCGCAATGTTCGTTCCTGTAAGCTGGCCGCGGATCCCGCCGCTCTGGCAATAGCTGACACACCAACTTGCCGGATTGTGTGTTATTGAGACCCCACATTGCGCCAGAGTAATCGCACCGCCAACGCAAACAAGCGCCCCCACACCCGGGTTAACCTTGCCAACTACGTTTCGCACACACGGGGAGCAGGGATCGACATAGATCTTGTTGGTATAGTTCTGCCCAGCTGTGAAGTACTGAAGCAGGTCCGGCTGGTTGAAATCAGTCAATACTCGTCCGAGGAGGTTGCCGCCGGAGTAGAAGTCGTTGCCTTCCGAGCCGCAATGCCCAGCAGATACTTGTTCGCGAAACCCGTACACGTTGTTCGTATAACTGAAATTCGCGGAACAATTGTGAGAAGTGATCTGGGCGTCCCCGTAGTGGGGGCTCGCGTCATTTGAACGGCCGCCGCCCAGGTTTTCGACGCCACCGGAGTAGACGACGCACGATGCAGGTATTACGAGAGCCTACGAGACCAAATCTCGAATAAATCTCCTTCTCGGAAAACTTAATCCTGCAATTTCTTGAGTCTTAAAGAAGCATGACTGCACAACGTAGGCCTGGAGAATTTGCTAGGCGAACGTCTGCGGTCAGTAGCGGACACTCCAGTCCTTCTGCCAAGGCAACATATGAAGCGTCATATGGTGTGACGTTGGCTCGCAGTTCAAAGGCTCTTCGCATGAAGGCCGACGTTGGGTAACGGTCGAAATCAAGATCTGCAAGATCGTCTACCGCTGTAGAAAACCGGCTTTGGGAAAGGTCACCAGAAAGCCAACGTTTTCGTAGAATAGAAACGGTTTCAACGTCAACAAGATCAGGGGCCCCAAAACTCAGTTCCTTGCGCAGGCGCTCACGGGCCAGTTGACCATCGGCCCCATCATCGCCAATAGCGCTGGCCAAAACTGATGCATCAACTACAATCACCGACCGGCACGTTCTTCAGCGATGTCCTTGGCTGCCTGTTGTAGCTCAACCCGGCCCCCGTGTTGGCGTTCAATGCGCTCAAAAACCTCTTCCACTGAGGGTTTAGTGGCGATTTTACTGAGTTCGCCGGTAAGAAATTGCTGGAGCGACTGACCCTTGCGTTGTGCTTTTTGTTGCAACGCTGAGTGCACGTGGTCAGGGACATCTCTAACTAGCACATTAGTCATGCTTGCATTATGCAATGATTAGGTACTTATTACAACTTATCTAATCAGGGGGCCAGTTGTAGGTGGCGTAGGGGTTCAAGATTTGTGTTCCCCAGAGACCTTTGCGTTCGCCGACGGTGAGCCTCGCAGCGTCGGCGGCTTCATTCCACTGCTCATGGATGACAGTGAGTTGATGGTCGATGATTTCCTGGGCCTGGCCGCGGTCTAGGTGGTAGACGAAGGCAGCGTCGAGACAGCCCGCAAGTTGGCTATAACGCCAACCATTGGGATGAATCGCCAGAGCCTGTGCTGCCTCTTGGCCAGCACGCAGCTGCGGGCAGATGTCGTAGGCAGGAGTGAGCGTTAGCATCTGCCCGTTCCAGAATGCAGCGTGGTTCCGGGCGTGGTCGTCGGTATTGCCTAGGCAGATGTTGAACACGATTCGAGAAAATATCTCCCTAAGGGTTACATCGACATCGGTGAAGCGAGAGCGTATGGCGTCGGCAATCTCCCAATACCCGGAATGAATTGCAGCCCACTCGTTGACCCCCAGAATCGTCATTGCAGACACCATGAGTCGGCGCTCCCCCGCTACGTGGGTACGGTCGAAGCGTTCAACCAGTAATACGTCGCGCCCTAGACATTCGATAACTTCAGTCCCGGCAACATTTAGCCCAACACGACGAGCCAAGTCCATCGCCACGCCCTCTGCTTTGACCACTGGGTATGGGTCGCTCGGCTGAGACAACTTAGCTATGAGCGAACGGCCACTGTCGTTGAGCACGACCTTCGGTCGTGCTCCTCCGATGGATGAGCCAGCTTGTAGTGCTTTGCGTAAGTCGGGAGAGATCTCCTCGCCCGCTAGGAACTGCGCTGTCGCCGTGACCATCTCTTCAAGGGTCCCGCCCGAGACTCGGTGCTCGTATACCTCGGCGTTAGTCTGGAAGTCGAGGCCACCAATTCGGTTCGACCCTGATTCTAGTAGGTAAGTGAGCGGGGTTAACGCGCCAGGGTCAGCGTTTGGCCCGGCATCGCCGTGTACCCGTTGGAGGATGATTCGCTGTCCCCACGAGTCTGGGCCAGCGTCGCGGATACAGCCCGCCATCTGTAGGTTTCCAAGCGGGCGGATACGGCCCGACCGCAGTGGGAGTTCAGGCTTGAATAGGGCCAACTTATCGTCTCGTTCCAGATAACTACGCCCGTAGTTGAAGTCGACTGTCTCCGCACTCTCTTGCAGTCGGCCAGCAGGGATGGGTTCGGTTGCACCAGGTAGCCACACCCAAACGTAAGCCTCTCGTGGCTCGTTAGAAGTCATCGTACACCTCGACCGAAGGCGGATGCACCCGTTTGGGGAGTAAGGACAGGCGGTCACGGGAGCGATCTACCATTGTGGATAGCTCGGTTCGGTCGGCAACGAACAGTGGAACGCCGACGAGAATCGCTATCTCGAACGCAATTCCGATTGATACCGACGGATCACCCCGCTCTACCTTTCTAATGGTTGGAGGCGACACCCCGGCCCGCTCCGCTAGCTCCGCGAGAGTCCATTTCCGTTCCCGCCGAGCCTGGGCGATCTGGGAACCCAAAATCTGTACGACCTCAGTCGCTGGCCGCGACATACTCGGAATAGTCCTAGGCATGACAGCCTCCCTATTTGTAAAATAACCTTTCCGTTATCCTACCCAAGGAGAGACATATTTCCTATAATATTGCGGCGACTGGGGTTGGGTTTGGGTCGGTGGTGATGAGGGCCAGCATTAGCTGCAGGCGATCGAGTGCCTTGCGGTCTAGGACTCTGCCGAGAATCATTCGGAGTAGTTCGGGCTCGTTCAAGATGTTGATTTCTGGCGCGATCAACTTGGCATAACGCTCAAAATAGATTGCCTGTTTGACGAACAAGATTAATTCGTTTGGAAGTTGCAGCCGATACCGCACGGCGATGCGAACTATGGCAGTGAGGATACGCCCGTATGAAACTTCGACTAGCGGCCTGTTGAGTTCGACACGTACCAGCTCGCGAACTTCGTTGGCTAGAACCTCATAGTTCATCTCGCCTTCATGAGCACGTATGCCGAGATCGTCGATGATGTTGGCAACTCGGGTGTAGTCGTCTTGCAAAAGAATGGCAGGAAGATCTTCAGACAAGATTCGCTGGATAACCTCACGCATGGTGGGTTCGAGACGGCCCATGATTCCGAAATCAAGAATGGCGACTTTGCCATCAGGGGTGATGAAAAGGTTGCCAGCATGCACGTCGCCGTGGAACAAGCCGTAGAGCAGACTCCCCTCGATCCACACCCTTACAGCTTGAAGCCCAACCTCTAACATGCCATCTGGCATGTTGTCGCTTGTGGCTACGACATCGACCGGAGCCCCTTCCAGGAAGGTCATCACCAACACGTGCTCGGCAATCATGCCTTCAATAGGCTTGGGAACAATGACCCCGCCGTTGGTGTCGCTTCTGTCCAGGTTCTCTGAGAACTCAACCATAAATGTTGCTTCATTTCGGAAATCAATTTCAGAATGTAACGTGACAGAAAAATCGTCAATAACCGCTACTGGCTTGGCAAGACGCCCAATAGCTGTCATTCGCTCAATGGCACCGGCTGCAAAACGCATGAGACGAAGATCGCGTTCGACGCGTCCACGCAACCCTGGGCGTGCAACTTTGACGGCAACCTCAGTGCCATCGTGAAGCCGCGCCCGATGAACCTGGGCAACTGAAGCTGCCGCAATTGGTTCACGATCGAATCTTGCGAATAGCTCATCAACCGCTGCACCGAGTTCAGCTTCTATGGTCTTTACCGCATAGTCGCTCGACTCGGGAGGAAGTGAGTCAAGCAAATGGCGCAGCTCAATTGTCAACTCCTCAGGGAATAGCCCCGGACTTGATGCAATGAGCTGACCGAATTTAATAAATGATGGTCCAAGTTCGGTAAAACTGCGACGTAGAGTGACTGCAAGTGCTTGTGGCGCACCCCGCTTAGCTTTTGTCATGCGGGGTGCTTCACGTATGACTGAAGTCATGCCATGGCGCGTCACTACTCCTAAGATTTTTGCTAAGCGCCATCCGTCACCGAGTTGCACTCGACCAGGTACGGCTACCGGCTCATCGTCTTTCATGCGTCCCCCCGGATGACCTTGAATTATCTGCTCGCGATCGTAACAAATCTGCTATATCTTGGCTATGCCTACATATGAATTTCTTTCAGAAGAGTGGTTCAAAGAAATTGATGCTTTGCGCGAGCCCATCGTTGCGCTTGAAGAAAAGCCACTCAATATCCGCATTCCCGATGCTCCAGGTGGCGAGCGTTTGCTGCATATTGCGGGCCTCGATATAGGCCAGGGCAAACTTGACAATGCTGCCTCTACAATCGTGGTGCCTTATGCGACAGCTAGACGCATACTTTTTGAGGCAGATGACTTTATGCAAGCTGCCATGCAGGCAGTCATGGGCGGCGAAATAAAAATTGAAGGCGACATGAGCGCCGTGATGGACCTCGCCACCCCGCTCACTAACTCAGGCCTTGAGCCTGAAGATCAGCGCCTAATGATCGCAATCATGCGAAAACGTCTGTCTTCTTTCACAGAGTAGAGACCTTTGGTTTTTTCTGAG
Source organism: Acidimicrobiales bacterium (assembly GCA_038256565.1). Lineage (GTDB taxonomy): Bacteria > Actinomycetota > Acidimicrobiia > Acidimicrobiales > CADCSY01 > JACOTK01. The sequence continues at coordinate 11,622 of JBBSKG010000076.1, forward strand.
TGACGTTAGGGCCTGACGCGCGGGTACGGTGGTCGACTTATGGCACGAAGAATTGAGATTGAACTTACCAGTGATAGGGGCGATGGTTCCTGGACATGGCGCGCCGCAGGTGCGCGTCTGCCCAAAGGTGAGCTTGACGCAACGCTGTTGTATCAAGGGGCAAAGGTCGGAGAGGTCCTACGCGCCGATGCTGACTTTGACATAGATGGCATCACTATCATCACTGTCTTGGCACCCAAGGGTGCACGTGCCATGCCCGAGATGCTTGAGATTATTGGGACGAAGCGCAATGAGGGTCCTCTAGTGACGAGCCAGCTAATTCCTGGTCGCAAGGGTGATAGGGGCGATAGGGGCGATAGGGGTGATCGTCGTCCTCGCTCCCCTCGTCCAGAAGGTGATCGCAACGATCGCAGTCGTTCGTCTGGACCCCGTCCTGATGGACCTCGTCGTGACGGGCCGGGTCGTGACGGGCCGGGTCGTGAAGGATCGGGTCGTGAAGCACAGCGTCGCGAGCGTCCAGCGCCACTTCCAGTACGGGCTAAAGCTAAGAAACTGCGCCCAGGTCGAGTTCATCGCCAAGCGATTATTGCGAGTCTTTCTCCAGAGCAACAACCAATTGCTGAACAAGCGCTCACTGGGGGTCTCCCTGCTGTTCGCAATGCCATCGAGGAGCAAAACACTAAAGCAGTTGCAGAAGGCCTCCCCACCGTTCCCGTCGATGCGATCATGACGATGGCTGAGGAACTACTTCCACGACTTCAGGTCGCTGATTGGCTCGACCGAGCCGATGCTGCCATGGCTGACATCAATGAGTTGTCGCTTCGTGATCTGCGTTCTGTGGTTACCAGCGCGGACGTTGCTCGCGATGAAACAACTCGTGAGTTAGCCAGTCAGCTGCGAGAGGCGCTTGAGCGTCGCACCAAGGAAGAGGCCGATCAGTGGCTATCTGATCTTACTCAGTCGATTCAGGCAGGCAGGGTCGTGCGGGCGCTTCGCCTCACAGCCCGTGCCCCTGATGCTTCAGCTGTTGCATCTACAGAACTATTGGAGACCTTGACCACAGCGGTAAACGCAGCAATGAGCCCTGATGCTTTGCCAGAGCGCTGGTTGATGCTGGTTGATGCCTTGGCTTATTCCTCAATACGCGCTGAGGTAACTCCTGCTGGGGTGTTGAGTGAACCAAGCGATGAATTGATTGCAATGGTACGCAAACACG
>JBBSKG010000077.1:0-12423 GCA_038256565.1 Acidimicrobiales bacterium
AAGAGACGCTACTTTTAAAAAGCGCCTGAAATTAGCTTTATTCTTTGTCGCCCTACCAACGGTAGTGGGCGAATGCCTTGTTTGATTCGGCCATCTTTTGGAGATCTTCACGGCGCTTCATGCTGGTACCAATGCCATTAGCAGCATCGAGTAATTCGTTAGCAAGACGTTCAGCCATTGTCTTTTCACGACGCTGGCGGGAATAGCCCACAACCCATCGAATTGCCAATGTGTTAGCACGACGTGGACGAACCTCAACCGGAACCTGGTAGGTGGTTCCACCCACTCGCCTGCTCCGCACTTCAAGCGCAGGCTTCAAGTTGTCGATCGCACGCTTAAGGGTGGAGAGAGCTTCTCCATCGGTCTTTTCTTTCAAAATATCCATTGCGTCATAGACGATGGACTCGGCAAGCGTGCGTTTTCCGCGCTGTAGAACCTTATTGACAATCTGGGTGACAAGAACCGACCGGTAGATGGGGTCCGGCATTAGATCTCGACGAGGAGCGGGTCCTTTGCGAGGCATATCAGCTTTCCTTCTTTGAGCCGTAACGGCTACGTGCCTGTTTGCGGTCGCGAACACCAGCGGAGTCGAGGGTGCCACGAATGACCTTGTAACGAACACCAGGAAGGTCTTTTACGCGACCTCCACGCACCAACACAATGGAGTGCTCCTGAAGGTTGTGGCCTTCACCTGGGATATAAGCGGTAATTTCTACACCGCTGGAAAGACGCACACGGGCGACTTTACGCAATGCAGAGTTCGGCTTCTTGGGGGTATTTGTGTACACGCGGGTACACACGCCGCGGCGCTGGGGAGCACCCTTGAGTGCTGCAGTTTTTGCCTTTGCTGGTTTTGACTGCCGGCCTTTTCGGACAAGCTGTTGAATGGTGGGCACGGGTGTCCTTACTTCACGTGTTACGAACGGGACTCTCGGCACCCCGAAGGGTTGGCGCGAGAGATACGGCTAGCAATCCTAAGGGCCAAGATGAAAAACGGCAAACAGGCAGTGACAAGGTCATGCTAAGTCTTCGGACGGAACTGTTGCTACGGGCTCATCCGAACCTTGAGTTGCCAACCAAGATGCAAGATCTTGTTCGCCATCTTCTTCTGAGGTCCAGAACTGGAGCGGCTCATAATCAGGGGCCAAAGTCTTGAATTCGCGGTAGCACTCCATACCAGTACCGGCAGGAATGAGCTTGCCGATGATGATGTTCTCCTTGAGGCCACGCAACGAATCAGAACGAGATTCGATCGCAGCTTCAGTGAGTACACGAGTGGTCTCTTGGAAAGAGGCAGCAGATAGCCACGACTCGGTTGCAAGAGATGCCTTGGTGATGCCCATTAGTTCTGGACGACCCTCGGCTGGAGTCTGGTTCTCTTGAACCAACTTGCGGTTTACCTCAGCGTAAGCACGGGAATCAACACGCTCACCAGGTAGGAAAGTCGACGAACCTGGTTCTTGCACCGCAACCCGTCGAGTCATTTGGCGCACGATGAGTTCGATGTGCTTGTCGTGAATCGACACACCCTGGTCTCGATAGACTCGCTGCACCTGGTTTACGAGGTAGTTCTGAGTCTCGCGAACACCCTTGATCTCAAGGAGTTCCTTAGGATCACGAGGGCCTTCAACTAAAGCATCGCCAGCTTGAACCTCTTGGCCATCGCTGACTTCGAGACGGCTTGGGCTTGCAACGGTGTAGGCATCTTCTGCACCGTCGTCACCAGCAATGGTGATCGTGCGGCCACGGCCCTCGTCATCAGAAATTCTGACAACGCCAGAGGTGCGGGCAAGAGTTGCCTTGCCTCGTGGACTACGAGCCTCAAACAACTCGACGACTCTAGGAAGACCGCCAGCAATGTCACCAGAAGCCCCAGCCACACCACCGGTATGGAAGGTACGCATAGTGAGCTGGGTTCCGGGTTCACCAATTGACTGAGCGGCAATAACGCCGACTGCTTCACCAAGTTCGATGTGTTTGCCGGTCGCTAGTGAACGGCCATAGCATGCCGCACAAATACCTTGATCGGCATCACAAGTCAGCACCGAACGAACACGAACACGGGTGATCGTGGTGTCATCTCTCATGGCAATGAGATCTTCGGGGGTGAGCATGTGATTGGCTGCCAGCTTGGTGCCGTCTGTAAGCGACACCGCTTCAAGCAAAACTCGGCCATCAAGACGGGCTTCAAGATAGGTGCGGCGCGAAGCGGTGTCGGGTTCGATGTTTTCGATCCAGATGCCTCGGGTTGCCCCACAGTCCTCTTCACGAATGATCAACTCTTGAGCAACGTCGACCAAACGACGAGTTAGATAACCCGAGTCTGCAGTTCGAAGCGCAGTGTCGACCAGACCCTTACGGGCACCAGGCGTTGCGATGAAATACTCAAGCATCGACAGACCTTCACGGAAGTTCGACTTAATTGGTCGAGGAATGAAGTCGCCTCGAGGGTTAGTAACGAGACCACGCATACCAGCGATTTGGCGGATCTGGAGGATGTTGCCTCGAGCACCAGAACTCACCATCATCTCGATTGGGTTGAAGGTGTCTGAGTCCATCGTGACGCGCATGGCCGCTTCGACCTCGCTTGTAGCACTAGTCCAGATTTCAACTTCTTTCTGGCGGCGCTCACCATCGGTGATGATCCCTCGCTTGAATTGGCCTTCGACCTTGTCAGCTTCTTTCTCATAACGATCAAGAATGGAGCGCTTCTCAACGGGAGTGCGCACATCATCGATCGAGAAGGTCAGACCCGACTGGCTTGCGTAACGGAATGCAGCGTTCTTGATGCTATCGACGCTGTCGGCAACGACACCCTTGGGGTAGTTATCCGACAACAGCTCAACAATGGTGCCGATGTTCGTGGCCTTCTTGCCGATGATGTCATTAACAAACCCAAAGTCGTCTGGAAGCGTACGGTTGAAGAAGAGTCGACCTGCGGTGGTCTTCGTATAAACCGCATGGCCATTACTTGCTGCTTCATCACGCAACTCAGGCAAACGAACCTCAATTGGCGCGTGCAGAGCAATCATGCCCTCTTCGTAGGCACGCTCAACTTCGTGAAGGTTACGGAACACTAAGCCCGCACCCTTTCCTTCCTCATTCATAAGTGTGAGGTAATAACAACCAAGCACCATGTCCTTGGTTGGGGTGATGATTGGACGCCCGTTCGATGGGGACAAGACGTTGTTTGACGAGAGCATAAGCACTCGCGCCTCAGCCTGAGCTTCTGCCGAAAGAGGCAGGTGGACAGCCATCTGGTCGCCGTCGAAGTCAGCGTTGAAAGCAGTACAGACCAACGGGTGAATCTGGATGGCCTTACCTTCAACCAATACTGGCTCGAAGGCTTGAATACCCAAACGGTGCAACGTTGGTGCACGGTTCAACAGAACTGGGTGCTCACGAATGACGTCTTCGAGAACGTCCCATACCTGGGGACGACGTCGCTCAACCATACGTTTTGCAGACTTGATATTCTGAGCCAATTCGGCGTCAACGAGGCGCTTCATAACAAATGGCTTGAATAGTTCGAGGGCCATCAGCTTCGGAAGACCGCATTGGTGCAGCTTTAGGGTTGGTCCAACCACGATGACTGAACGTCCTGAGTAGTCGACTCGCTTGCCCAGAAGGTTCTGACGGAATCGACCCTGCTTGCCCTTCAGCATGTCAGAAAGTGACTTCAACGGGCGGTTACCCGGACCCGTAACTGGTCGGCCACGACGTCCATTGTCGAATAGAGCATCAACTGCCTCTTGCAGCATACGCTTTTCGTTATTGACGATGATGCCTGGGGCACCAAGGTCTAAAAGGCGCTTCAGACGGCTGTTGCGGTTGATAACTCGACGGTAGAGATCGTTGAGGTCAGAAGTCGCAAAACGCCCACCATCGAGCTGAACCATGGGGCGCAGATCGGGGGGGATCACAGGGACAACATCGAGAATCATGGCGCGAGGGTTATTAACCCGCTTGCCATTCTCGTCACGTCGGTTGAACGCTGAAACGATCTTCAGCCGCTTGATTGCCTTCTGACGGCGTTGAGCTGAAAGGGGCTTTTGGCCATCCTTTGGCTCGATTGCTTCGCGAAGCTTGATCTCTTCTTCATCGAAGTCAATGCGCTCGATGAGACGAGCGAGCACTTCTGCGCCCATTCCGCCTTCAAAATATTCGCTATAGCGATCGGTAAGTTCACGCCACAACATTTCATCTTCAATGATCTTGCGAGCGTGGAGATCGCGGAACTCGTCAAACGCGCGACGAACCAATTCAAGTTCGCCATCTGCGCGCTCACGCACATTGGCGATATCACGCTCAGCAAGCTTTTGTCGAGCCTTAACGTCAGCCTCGCGGGCCCCTTCAGCTTCGAGGGCTTTCAGCTCTTCTTCGAGCTGCTTGTACTTACGGTCAATATCAAGATCGCGTTGCTTGGCGATCTCGTCTAACTCTTCAAGCAACTCGACTTCGAGGTTAGGAAGCTCTTCATGACGACGTTCTTCGTCAACCCAAGTGACTAGGTTGGCAGCGAAATAAATCACCTTTTCAAGCTGCTTAGCCTTTAGCTCTTCACGTGGAGTAATTCCAGCGAGCAAGTAGGCCAACCACGAACGAGTACCACGGAGGTACCAAATGTGAACGACCGGTGCAGCCAGCTCGATGTGGCCCATACGGTCACGGCGAACCTTGGATCGTGTGACCTCAACGCCACAACGCTCGCAAATGATGCCCTTGAATCGGACGCGCTTGTACTTGCCGCAATAGCACTCCCAGTCCTTGGTGGGACCAAAAATCTTCTCACAAAAAAGCCCGTCTTTTTCAGGCTTAAGCGTGCGATAGTTAATAGTCTCCGGCTTCTTAACTTCGCCATTGGACCAAGTCCTGATTGAGTCGGCTGTTGCCAATCCAATGCGTAGTTGATCGAAATCATTGACGTCGAGCATTAGACCCTCTCCCTCCGTCGTTCGTCTTCTTCGTCACTTCCGCGCTCAGGTCGGCTGAGATCAATTCCCAATTCTTCAGCCGCTCGGAACACGTCTTCGTCAAGTTCTCGCATTTCAATCTCTTCGCCCGAGGTAGACAACACCTCGACGTTGAGACAAAGAGCCTGCATCTCTTTGATAAGCACCTTGAAGCTCTCAGGAATGCCTGGCTCTGAGATGTTCTCGCCCTTCACAATGGCCTCGTAGACCTTCACGCGGCCAAGAACATCGTCTGACTTGATGGTGAGCAGTTCCTGCAGGCAATAGGCGGCTCCATATGCCTCAAGTGCCCAAACCTCCATCTCACCAAAGCGCTGACCACCGAACTGGGCCTTACCACCCAATGGCTGTTGGGTAATCATGGAGTATGGACCAGTAGAACGAGCGTGAATCTTGTCATCGACCAAGTGGGCGAGTTTCAAGATATACACGTAACCAACCGTGACCGGGTTGTCATAGACCTCGCCGGTGCGGCCGTTATACAACGTTGCCTTGCCGTCAGCACCAATCAGTCGACCATCTACGCCGTAGTCAGGTTCAGCGGAATCGGGGTTAATATTCTGGAAGATGTTGCGGATCGTCGGATGTGACCCAGCATCTTCCTCTTCGTCCCAGTGGGCACCGTCAAACACCGGGGTCGCAACGAAGACCGCTGGGTCGGTGTTGGGTCGGGTCTTGGTTTCGGTTCCCGAGATGGGTGGCACCCCAACCGTCTTTCCCTCGTGATTCCAACCCCATCGAGCGGCATAACCCAGATGGGCTTCGAGTACTTGGCCGACGTTCATACGGCTTGGAACGCCCAGTGGATTGAGGATGATGTCGACGGGTGTGCCGTCCTCCATAAAGGGCATATCCTCGACCGGCAGGATCTTGGAGATGACGCCCTTGTTTCCATGGCGACCAGCGAGCTTGTCGCCAACGGAGATCTTGCGCTTCTGACCAACGTAGACCCGCACAAGCTGGTTTACGCCTGGAGGAAGCTCATGGCTCTCGTCACGGCTGAAGACCTTGACGTCAATGACCTTACCCGACTCACCGTGAGGAACCTTGAGGCTGGTGTCGCGTACCTCGCGGGCCTTCTCACCAAAGATCGCTCGCAAAAGACGCTCTTCGGGTGTCAGCTCAGTTTCACCCTTAGGCGTTACCTTGCCCACGAGTACATCGCCAGGACCAACCTCGGCACCGACCCTAATGATGCCGCGCTCGTCAAGATCTTTGAGGATCTCTTCAGAGAGGTTAGGGATGTCACGAGTGATTTCTTCAGGGCCAAGCTTGGTGTCGCGAGCATCAACTTCATGGCTCTTGATGTGAATAGAGGTGAGCACGTCATCTCGCACGAGGCGCTCGGAAAGGATGATCGCGTCCTCGAAGTTGTAACCCTCCCATGGCAGGTAGGCCACCAAGAGGTTCTTGCCGAGCGCCAGCTCGCCGAGGTCGGTAGAAGGACCGTCAGCGACAAGGTCGCCCATTGAAACCCGTTGGCCAGCAACGACACGTGGCCGCTGGTTGATGCAGGTGTCTTGGTTGGAGCGACGGAACTTGGACAGGCGATATACCTTTCGACCCTTGAGGCCGACCTTTCCGTCGTACTCGATGGAGATCGAGTCACCGGAAACCTCGGTGACCACACCATCACCGTCGGCCAGAATGATCTCACCGCCGTCACGGGCTGCACGCGACTCGATACCGGTGCCCACATAGGGGGCCTCGGCCTTCAACAATGGAACTGCCTGGCGCTGCATGTTGGCACCCATGAGGGCACGGTTTGCATCGTCGTGTTCAAGGAATGGGATGAGCGCCGTTGCAACCGAAACAATCTGTTTGGGCGAAACGTCCATCAGTTGAACCTCAGCAGGAGGCACGGAGCTGATCTCAGTTGTAGCACCGAAGAAGACGTCACGCTCAAGCTGAAGTTTCAGCTCAGAAAGCGATGCAGCTTGGGGGCTGCGACGAACGAGCACCTTTTCGTCAAGGAAGCGGCCGTCAGCATCAAGAGGCACGTTTGCCTGTGCAACGACATACTCTTCTTCTTCGTCAGCAGCGAGATAAACGATCTCTTTAGTCACCTTGCCGTCGACAACCTTGCGATAAGGCGACTCGATGAAACCAAACTCGTTTACTCGGGCGAACGTTGAAAGCGCACCAATAAGCCCGATGTTTGGACCTTCTGGGGTTTCGATGGGACACATCCGCCCGTAGTGAGAGAAGTGGACGTCTCGAACTTCGAAACCAGCCCGCTCACGAGAGAGGCCTCCTGGGCCGAGCGCCGATAGACGACGACGGTGGGTAAGCCCCGACAGAGGGTTCACCTGGTCCATAAACTGCGAAAGCTGGCTGGTGCCAAAGAACTCTTTGATCGCTGCAACTACAGGGCGAATGTTGATAAGGGTCTGAGGAGTAATTGCCTCGACATCTTGAGTCGTCATGCGCTCGCGCACAACCCGCTCCATGCGAGACAGGCCTATGCGAACCTGATTTTGAATCAGTTCTCCGACAGAGCGGATGCGACGATTGGCGAAGTGGTCCTGATCGTCAAGACGGTAACCCGGCTCAGCTGCGGTGAGGTGAAGCAGGTAGGTACACGCTGCAAGAATTTCCGAGCGAGCCAATGTGGCTTGGTCGATCTCGGGACGATCAAGATCTGGAAGATTAAAGAGCGAACTAATGCGCTCGATTTCAGGCCCAAGCTTGCGATTGAGCTTGTAGCGTCCAACACGGCTCAGGTCATAACGCTTTGAGTTGAAGAACGCGTTATCAAAATAGTTACGAGCCGCCTCAACCGCTGGAGGCTCGCCAGGACGAGCGCGCTTGTAGATTTCAACGAGCGCTTCATCTTGAGTAGATGCCAAATTGCGATCTTTTTCCCACTGACCTTCGAGGAAGTCGAAGTGGTGGACCAACTGATCAAGAAAACCTGGAGCATGCTCTTCGTCATAGCCGAGTGCACGAAGCAGCACAAACAAACTGATGCGACGCTTTCGAGCGACACGAGTACCAGCAGTTACGTCCTTGCCGGGCTTTTGCTCAACGTCGAACTCAATCCACTCACCGCGATAGGGGTGAATAGTGCCTGTGACCAACTGATGCTTGGCTAAGTTACGAAGACGGAAACGCTCGCCAGGTTGGAAGATTACGCCTGGGCTCCGAACAAGCTGAGACACAACAACGCGCTCAGTGCCGTTGATTATGAAGGTTCCCTTTTCCGTCATCATCGGGAAGTCACCCATGAAGACGGTCTGTTCCTTTATCTCACCAGTTGTGGCGTTCATGAAGCGCGCTCGAACAAAGACGGGCGCAGAGTAGGTCATGTCCTTCTCTTTGCACTCCTCAACGGTGAACTTCGGCGGTGGCCGCAAGTCTTCATCGTTGGGATCAAACTCCAGCTCAAGGCGAAGCGCCCCGCTGAAATCCTCAATGGGGCTGATATCAGAGAACGTCTCAGCCAATCCATGTTGCAGGAACCATTCAAATGATTCCCGCTGGATGGCTATGAGATCAGGTAATGACAGGACCTCATCAAGATTGGCAAATGAATAACGATCCCGATCGGCAGGGCGAGCAAGCAAAGCAGCTCCTCAAGAGAGGGCGGTCAGGGCACAAACGCGCGCGGGTCCAAGCAGTCATCATGATTGAAAACAAGCAGGAAGCGACACGGCAACGAACGATCCTATCAAGCAATGCTTGACCATGCAACTGATGGAATCGAAAAGTCATGAACCATGCTTGGATGCAGTCTTAAACCGCCCCAAACATGGTTCAAAATACAGCGAACTACTTGACTTCGACGGATCCGCCAGCAGCTTCGAGTGCTGCCTTTGCCTTTTCAGCGTCTTCTTTCGAAATCTTTTCGAGAACAGGCTTAGGTGCACCGTCGACGAGATCCTTGGCCTCCTTGAGGCCAAGATTGGTCAGTGTGCGTACCTCTTTGATGACCTGAATCTTCTTATCGCCAGCAGCGGTGAGAATCACGTCGAACTCGCTTTGCTCTTCTCCTCCACCATCACCTGCTGCTGCAGGGGCTGCGCTAGCAACTGCAACTGGAGCTGCAGCGGTAACGCCGAACTTCTCTTCGAAGTCCTTTAGAAGCTCAGACAGTTCGAGCACGGACATGCTGGAGATCGCTTCAAGGATCTCTTCTTTCGTTGACATGATATCTACGCCTCCTCAGGCGATTCGGTGGAAACATCCTCGGCTGCTTCTGCAACCTCGGGGGTGGAATCCTCGGCTATTTCTTCAACAGCTTCGGGGGTAGAAACCTCAGTTGCTTCTTCTGCAACCTCGGGGATAGAAACCTCGGCTATTTCTTCGACAGCCTCGGGAGTGGATTCCTCAGCCGCTGGTGCAGCTTCGGCAACGGGGGTTACTTCTGGTTCGATAACCGGAGCTTCGACAACCGGTTCTTCGGCACCGCCACGCTGATCGATAAGCGCCTTGAGACCATATGCCAGGTTTCGAGGGAGTGCCTGCAAGAGACCAGCGAACTGTTGCATTGGCGCTGCCATGCCTCCAGCGAGTCGAGCCAACAAGACCTCGCGGGGAAGAATGTCGGCAAGCGCCTTGATGTCGTTAGACGACAAAAGCTTGTCACCGAGAATGCCACCCTTGAGCACTAAGGCGGGATTGCCCTTAGCGAAATCACGAAGAGCCTTAGCAACACCTACTGCATCACCATCGACAAAGGCGATGGCCGTTGGACCAACAAGAAATTCGTCGACGCCTTCAACACCAAGGTCGCTGACTGCACGACGAACAAGGGTGTTCTTGTAAATCTTGTAATCGCCACCAACAGGGCGGAGTGCACGACGCAACTCGGCGAGGTCGCTGACTTTGAGTCCTCGGTATTCGGTAAGCATGACAGCGTCAGCTGCAGAAAAACGCTCACATACTTCTTGGACTACCGCAACCTTGTCAGGTCTTGGCTCCCTCGCCGCAGGGCGATCAGTCGTTGTGGTTTCCATGTAGACCTCAGAGTTATGAGCACGTCTTGCGTGCAAGTTTTTAAAATAAAAAATGGGGTTCACGCAAATGTGAACCCCATGACTTACTCGGAGTTCACCTCGTCAGGCGGGCCTTGGCTCTTTCAGCAACACTGCCCTAAGGAAGCGTCACACCTGATGTCTGCGGTGAATATGAAATCTTATGTTAGGCAGGCTATCTGTTTAAGCGCCGATACGCCACTTGCTATAGGCGCGTCCTGATAATTGACAGAGGTCAAGTAAGCGGCGCTACCTTTACCCGGCCTGGGTCGACGCGAACGCCCGGGCCCATTGTAGAAGATATAGCGATGCGCTTAACGTAACGGCCTTTGGCGCCGGAAGGCTTGACGCGAATTATTTCGTCCATCACTGCATGGGCGTTAGCTTGAAGAGCTGGAATTTCGAAACTCGCCTTGCCGATTGGCACGTGAACATTTGCGCCTTGACGCTCAGTTCGGTACTCCACACGACCGCCCTTGAACTCAGTAACAGCCTTACCAACGTCCATGGTCACAGTGCCGGTCTTGGGGTTTGGCATAAGCCCACGTGGGCCAAGAGCACGGCCCAGTTTAGCAACTTGTGCCATTAGGTCTGGGGTTGCAATCGCAATATCGAAATCAAGCATGCCAGCATCTACTGCAGCGATTAGGTCGTCTGAACCAACATGATCGGCTCCAGCTGCTCTAGCGTCGTTTGCGGCCTCACCTGCGGCGAAAACTGCAACACGGACGTTGGTGCCAGTTCCAGAAGGCAGAGCAACCGTTCCGCGGACCTGTTGGTCAGGTTTTCGGGGGTCGACGCCAAGCTGAACTACCAGCTCAACAGTCTCGTCAAACTTTGCACTGGCCAGAGTCTTGACCAACTCAACAGCTTCATCGAGTGAATGCAATTGCTCGCGGTCGTAACGCTTTATCGCGTCTTTATATTTCTTGCCTTGCGCCATGATGGCTCCCTCAAAGTTAGAGGCACTCATAGAGTGCCGGGTGAAACCGCTCAGGCGAGGTTGTCCCGATAGCGGCACCTACTGGGTGTAGGCAGGTTAATAATCAGTCGGCGACTTTGATTCCCATTGACCGAGCGGTGCCGATAACTTGAAGCTTTGCTGCTTCCATGTCATTGGCATTTAGGTCAGGCATCTTGATTGTCGCTATTTCTTCTACCTGCTTTGAGCTGATGGTGCCAGCAGCTTCTTTACCTGGGGCAGAAGAACCCTTTTCAATGCCAATCGCTTGGCGAATCAGAACAGGGGTGGGGGGAGTCTTGGTAATAAATGAGAACGAACGGTCTTCGAAGATTGAGATCTCAACGGGAATGATCGTGCCGCGTTGGGCCTCGGTCGCTGCGTTGTAGGCCTTGCAGAAGTCCATGATGGCAACGCCGTGTGGTCCTAGAGCGGTACCAACTGGCGGTGCAGGTGTGGCCTGGCCTGCGGGAATCTGAATCTTGACGACGGCCAGAACCTTTTTCTTGGCCATGAGGCACTTCCTACTTCCTGAAACGGGGGCGGGTAAAAGAACGGGATAATGAAAAACGACAGCGGTCTAGTCTGGCTGGCAGATGCCCGATCAGCAACTCCCTATTAGAGCGCTTTAAATATTAAAGCTTGGCTACCTGGGTGAACTCGAGCTCGACGGGCGTCTCGCGCCCGAAAATGTTGACCAGAACTTTAACCTTGAGCTGGTCTTCGTTGATCTCGGCGATCTGACCTGAGAAGTCGGCAAACGGACCCTCTTTGACTCGAACAGTGTCGCCAATTTCGTATTCGAGCTTCGGACGCTGACGCTTTGGAGTGGTACCTGGCTCGTATTCAACCTCTTCAGGCTCAGCGAGAGCTGATTCAACGTCATGGCGAGACAACGGGATGGGCTTTCCGGCTGAACCAACGAAACCAGTAACCCCTGGGGTATTGCGAATGACATCCCAGGAGCGCTCGTCAAGAAAGCATCGAACATAGAGGTAGCCGGGAAAGACTTTCTTTTGGGCCACAACCTTCTTGCCAGCCTTGAACTCAATGACCTCTTCCATGGGAATCACGACTTCGAAAATCGAGTCTTCCATGGTCATAGATGAGATGCGGCTCTCAAGGTTTGACTTGACCTTTTTCTCATAACCAGACTGAGTGTGGAGAACGAACCAATCACCAGGACGGTCGTAGGGGCTCGATGCTTTTGGACGAGGAGCAATTGGCTCTTCTTCGATAAAGTCCTCAACGTCTATGACCTCTTGGATGGCTACCTCTTCGGGAGCTGTGTCAATGGCCAGGACACCCTCTTCTGTGACTTGTTTCGCTTCTTCTTCGGCTGCGCCAAGAAAGGCAAGGAGCTGACGGTCGTCGTCGACAACAGCCTTAGCGTCACTTTCGCTATCGCTGTCGCCGGGTTCAAGGTTTAGGTCGTCGTTATTTTCCATCACGCTCACGAATCAAAGAGGAAGAAGATGCCCTTGGCAACGACGTAGTCGAGACCAAAGATGAA
>JBBSKG010000078.1:0-12251 GCA_038256565.1 Acidimicrobiales bacterium
GGCTCTACTACACCGCCATGAGCTCTCGCCTCACCTTGGGCGAGGCCGAGTACATCGTCAACGACTGCGCGGCAAAGGTTTTCATCACCTCTTCGTACAAGCGCGACATCGCCGAGAAGCTCGTTGATTCCATGCCAAACGTTGCGGTAAAGCTCATGCTTGACGACGCAGTGGCAGGATACGACTCCTACGAAAAGCGGGTTTCAGAACAACCTACGACCCCTATAGATGATGAGTCTGAGGGCATGGACATGCTCTACTCGTCCGGCACGACCGGCCAACCTAAGGGCGTAAAAGTGCCACTCATGGCCGAAGCAATCGGTACCGCTATGGGAGTACATACCCTTGCCGGCCTGCTCTATCAGTTCGGGCCGGACATGATCTACCTATCCCCTGCTCCTCTTTATCATGCAGCTCCATTGCGCTTCACCATGGCCGTTCATCGCGTCGGCGGAACAGTCGTTGTGATGGAGCACTTTGACCCAATCGAATACCTGCGTTTGGTCGAGAAATATTCGATCTCCCACACTCAGGTAGTGCCCACAATGTTTGTGCGCATGCTCAAGCTCACCGAAGAAGAGCGGGCTCGTTATGACGTTTCGAGCCTAAAGGTCGCCATTCATGCTGCTGCTCCTTGCCCAATTCCAGTAAAAGAACAAATGATCGACTGGTGGGGCCCCATCATCTATGAGTACTACGCAGGTACTGAAGGCAACGGGTTCGTCCAGTGCAATTCTGAAGAGTGGCTTTCACACAAGGGCAGCGTCGGAAAACCCATGATGGCGATGGTTCACATCGTCGACGATGAAGGAAATGACCTTCCCGTAGGTGAAGCAGGCACCATTTACTTCGAGGGTGGAGCGACGTTCGAATATCACAACGACCCCGCTAAGACTGCCGAATCACGTCTGCGCGAAGGTTGGAGCACCCTTGGCGATGTTGGTCGACTCGATGAAGATGGCTATCTCTATCTCACCGATCGCAAGGCTTACATGATCATCACGGGCGGGGTTAACGTCTACCCTCAAGAGGCAGAAAACGTTCTCACCATGCATCCCAAGGTCGCAGACGTTGCCGTTTTGGGTGTTCCCAACGAAGACTTCGGCGAAGAAGTAAAGGCTGTCGTCCAACTACTCGACATGGCAGACGCTGGTCCTGAACTTGCCGCTGAACTGATGGCCTATTGCCGTGAGCATCTGGCCGACGTCAAATGTCCTCGATCTGTCGACTTCGAAGAGGAACTACCTCGCCATCCCACAGGCAAGCTCTACAAGCGCCTACTTCGTGATCGTTATTGGGAAGGCCACGACTCCAAACTCATCTAAGGACCAGTGACAAACTACTTGCGCGGCGCTCACATGTTTAACCCTTGTGGTGTATTCACTTTCGGCCTTTGGCCGCTCAAGTAGTTTTGTCTCGGGTCCTAAGGACGCGTTTTACACGATCGACGATCAGAGCACGGCGTCCTGCTCTGACCGCTATTGCGGCTGCTACCGACGTTGCTCCAGCGCCTAGCCAAGCAATTGAATAGGAAGTGGCGTCTACCGTCACTCCGAAAAGAACTGGGCCCAGTACTGCGCCAAAATAAGTGCCAGTTTGAGTGATGCCAGTAGCCGCACCCGGGGACC
Organism: Acidimicrobiales bacterium; assembly: GCA_038256565.1. Taxonomy (GTDB): domain Bacteria; phylum Actinomycetota; class Acidimicrobiia; order Acidimicrobiales; family CADCSY01; genus JACOTK01. Next base: position 1,629 of record JBBSKG010000078.1, read on the forward strand.
CGGCATTGTTCTTCACAACGGCCAAATTGAACAGTCCAGGCCAACCCCATCCCAAACAAAACGCCAGAATTGCACCTGGAACCATTACCGCTGGAATATCACTAGCAATTGCCACATAGCCAATCGAGCCTGTCCCCATCATCAATGCAACAGTGCTTAGGTGGCGGCCCCCTCGACGATCGGCCCGAGCACCAGAAACCAATCTGGTCACCAACCCAGCAGCGCTGCACAACGATGCCAACAGGCCAGCCGTTCCTTCCGTAAAGCCTGCCGACACGGCACCGCTTACTAAAAATGCCCCCAAAGTTCCTGCCGCTCCGGCACCCAAGCCAGCACCCACTCCAAGCAAAAGGAGTGGGCGAAGACTCACGTCATCTTCGCCTCGACCGTGACTACGAGTGCGTTGTACCTGAATGCCATCTTTTGGAACAAGCACCGCAACTACAACAGCCGCAGCCGCACCAGCTACGAAGGCCCAGCGCCATCCCACTGTTAAGGCTAGCGCTGGAACAGCCAAACCTCCAAGGAGTGTTGCTGCTGGAATCGCAGATTGCTTCACCCCAAAGGCCATACCCAGGCGAGTCGTAGGAACTCGTTGAGCCAAGAAAAGATTGGTGGCGGGCTGGACCAAAGAATTCGCTACTCCCCCAATTAGCAAAGCTGCCAACAAAGAAGTCAATGAATGTGCCCCCACCGCTACTGCCCCAAGTGAACATGCTGCCAATATGGCACCGGCACGCATTGCGGCCAATGCCCCAATTCGCTCTGCTATGCGGCCATTGATGGCTGAGGTGAGTGAAGCTGTTCCAAAGAACACAGCGGCAACCAAGCCAAGCCCTTGAGTACCAAAGTTGAGGTCAGCTCGAAGTTGCACACCGAGTGCACCTGCCAGAAAGACTGGAAGGACTCCCGCGGTAGCAACCGCAATCGCCACTGCCATTGATCCCCCCAGCGCCGTAGCTACATGTTCGACCCTCTCGACATTTGAAGGCTCGGCATCATTTGGCATCACCCCATCGTGGCCCCTGGCCCACAAAAGGACCAATGACAGACTTCCATGCTCCCTGTGGGGGTACTCTCGAACCTGTTATGCCTTCATCTAAATGGCCGTTTCTTGATCATCAAGGGGTTCTGGCTTTTGCCCATCGCGGCGGCGCTGGTGACTGGCCCGAAAACACCATGCCAGCTTTTGAGAATGCCGTTTCCCTTGGATATCGCTATGTCGAAACCGACGTACACCTCACATCAGATGGCGTGCTTGTGGCTTTCCACGACGAATCGCTCGACCGGGTGACAGACAAAAAAGGCCTTATTCGAGATTTAACATGGGCACAAGTAAGTGAGGCACGAGTCGATGGCATTGAGCCCATTCCCCTTCTCGAAGATCTCCTCGGCACTTGGCCAACGCTGCATATAAACATTGACCCCAAGCATGATTCCACGGTAGAAGCCCTAGCCAGTGCGCTCCTTCGCACCAGCAGCGTCGAGCGAGTATGTGTCGGAGCGTTCTCTGACAAACGCCTGGCACGATTGCGTCGACTTGTCGGACCAGAGTTATGCACCTCACTTGGACCAGGAGGAACAGCTCGTCTTCGAGCAGCGAGCATAGGTCTTCCCTTTGGAACCGTTCGTGCAGTGTGTGCACAAGTTCCTCATAAGACTCGTGGAATAACCCTTACCGATCAACGCTTTGTCGACACTGCCCATCGCCGTGGCCTTCAAGTACACGTTTGGACAATCGATGATCCAGCCGAAATGCATCATCTGCTCGACCTCGGCGTCGACGGTATAATGACCGACCGCCCCGCCATACTCCGAGAGGTCCTCGAATCACGCAATGAATGGTGAGCGGACTCAGCCCATAACGCAATCGTTCGGGCACTGCCTATGGCAAATGCCCGAACGATTGCGATACCCCTAACTATGCGATTAGGCGACCTTGCGAAGCGATGTTGCCTGGCCGAGTGTCTCATCTGCCATAGCACGATCGTGTGTCAACCAAGTGAATAGTGCTCGCCATGGCGAAGTCAGCCCTGCTGTCATCAAACCTGTGAGCAAAACTGCCATATCACGATTGTCAACGTTGACGCCATATGCATCAAACATTGAATAATCAACCACCATCACTGCTCCGATCGAAACAACAAACGTCAGTAACGAACGCATTCGATCGAGCTGTGCCACATTTCCCGCCAGGAAATCCACCACTTTGATGGTCGCCAAGGCCAGAAGAACAAGGATTGCAAACGTATACATAATTTGTTTCCTCCTCTGGTGGCCCCGATGGCCACTCATGTTTTATCTGACCCAGATATGAGATTTTCGTCACATTACGAATTGATAACAATACTTTCCGAAGTTATATGTCGAACCCATGGCGCGATCCTTAACAACCATCTATCATTGTCCGATGCGTTGCCAGGAAGCCACCCAACCAGAATGGAGGAAACTATGAGCGAACAAACTCGCTTACTGATCCTCGGTCGACAGGGCTCGGGTAAAGGCACGCAAAGCATTCAACTTGCAGAAACATTGGGGATTACTCATGTATCTACGGGCGACTTATTCCGATCGGAAGTGGCCCGCAAGAGTGCCCTGGGCATGAAGGTTGGCGAATATCTCGATAAGGGTGCCCTGGTACCTGATGATCTTGTGGTCGATGTTGTTATGAACCAGACTGCCGATCTAGCTGGATGGGTACTCGACGGATTTCCTCGGACCATGTCCCAAGGTCGAGCCCTCTTCGGGGCCCTCGGCGACAACGCTATTGACCTTGCTATTGAACTAGACGTTCCCGTACATCAAGTCATCAATCGCCTTTCCACTCGACGCGTGTGCGACGGATGTGGCGCTAACTCCACTGCTCCATCCGACGATAACGACATCCGTTTATGTAATGCCTGCGGTGGAAGCATCGTTCGTCGTTCGGATGACACTGTCGAGGCCATCGAGTCGCGCCTGATCAACTACGACAAACTAACTGGTCCCTTACTGATCTGGCTTGACAGCCTCGGGTTGCTCGCAACAGTCGACGGAACAGGGTTGACCAACGAAGTTTTCCAGCAACTACTCGTGGTAATTGCTGATCGCCTTTTGCTCAACATCGAAGCCGTTGACGCCCCTTTCTAGGGAACAGCCACCTTGGCCTGTCGTCGAGCGACCGTACGTGCACCCGCTTTTCCTACACGTTCTATATAGGTCATCGCCTTTTCTCGGGCCTGCTCAGCTTCAGCATCCAGTCCTTCGATGGCGGCAAAGTCCCAGGCATCTATTACAAGTGGCTGAAGAATATGATCGTGATGCACGGCAAAGTCGTATATGCCAGCATTGGCGATTGCTTTCGAATGTTCTATGAATCCAGGAATGCCTATGCCTGGCATCGCAAAGTTCATGACCTGGCGAGAAATGGCCTGCACCATCGCTGAAGGGTCCACCTCTATGGCCGCAAGAGCCATGTCGCGATAAAAGATATGGTGCAAGTTCTCATCTCCAGCCACTCTTGCCATGATCTCGTATCCACGCCGGTCAGCGAGCAAGCGTCCGGTATTTCGATGAGAAATACGGGTCGCCAATTCTTGAATAGCTACATAGGCAAGCCCATCGGCTGGGTCAGGGAAGTAAGGGACCTGACCCGAACTCACCTGATGCATACGTCCACGTTCAAGTGCAATCGGGTCAAGACTGCGAGTAATCAACAAATAGTCGCGCATCACTATTGAGTGGCGACCTTCTTCGGCCGTCCATCGCTGCGACCACGCACCCCATGCGTGATCAGGGCCAAAAGTGTCTCGAATGCTTCGGAAATAATGCGGAAGATTGTCTTCGGTCAACAAGTTTACGAACAACGCGCTGCGCACTGATTCGTCCATAGGGCAATCGTCTGGAGACCACTCCTCGCCTTGAACAAAATCACGCCCTTGACTCCAAGGAATCATCTCGTGAGGAAACCATTCCTTTGCATTGATCAAATGGCGCTCAAGCAATCGCTCGGCCACGGGAGTTAACTCAATAAGAAGATTGTTGGGCACTCCCTTAGCCTACCGACTAGTAGGTAGGCTGACAAGGGCTACGGAACAAAAGAGCCGGTAAAAATCAAAACCGCAAAGGCAGTCATCGCTGCGCCTAGGCCGACTATTACCGCTCGCTCAATTGCGGGCCGGGTAAGAACTTGTGCAAGTCCGAGTGTTAAAGGAAACGCTGACAGTCCATAACGCTCGAAGGAGCCCAGACTCTCTGCCGACAATGCAAACAGCAGTATGACTGCGGCATAAACGCCATAAGAAGCGGGCCAACCGCGGAACACGATAAATAGAAGAAAAGCGTAAAGAAGAATCCAAGGGGAATGCAGTCCCTCCCCAAGGCGCTCGTCGCCAAACATTCCACCAATGGCGTCAATAATTTTTATGATCGGGTTTATGAACTCGCCTCGGAGATCAGCCGCTGTCTGGGCCCGAAGTGGGATACGCCAGTCACCAAAATGTGATTCAACCCAAATGAGGTAACCACCAAGCCCAACAAATGGCGAGGCCACCGCTGCCACCCGTGCCCCTCGTTCAGCCGGTGATGCTTTAGACCAACCACGTATGGCCTCAATAGCCATTGGCAACACAAGTGCCACACCAAGAGGCCTGCTGATGCCTGCGAGCAACCCAAGCCCCGCTGCACTCCACCATTTATCGTTGCGGAACTTTAGGAAGGCTGCGATCGATAAGGCCAGCATCACTGCCTCGGCGTATCCCAACACCAGAACCGTCGCCGGAGGAAGCAGCGCCACTACCCACGCTGCCCTCGTGGCTAGCGCTCGATCACCTGTTTCAGAAACAGCCAGTCGATAGAGCAATGCGCCAGCCACAAGCGCTGCACCGTTAACGATAAGGATTAATGCCAGTCCAACATTTCCCCCTAAAATGAGACCACCAAATCTGGCCAGAAGGGGCAGAAGAGGGAAAAACCGAAGCGCCGTAGTTGGCAATGCCTCGTAGCCGTAATCTGCTATGTCTCGATAAAAGGCACCGTCCCAAGCAAATAGACCTTGATGCAACTGAAGAGTTCGCCCGCCAATGAATTCGTTGGAGGCGACCAATGCCACAACAAAAGCCAGAGCCATCAGTGCTCGTGCCAACAGCCACCCCGAAAGAGCTGCCGTAATGTCGGGCCCGAAGAACTGACCCGCTCGTTTTGGATTCACGATGCCTCAAATGCCAATAGTTGGCCATGTTCAAATAGCGTCCCGAGTTCAACCACGATATTCATTGTTGGTCTTAACTCTGAGAGCTGTTGGACCACTGCCTCGCATTTTCCCTCTACGCTTCGATAGTCACCTGACCAAACCAACCACACGGTTGCAGCTCCGGCCATGTCATTGAGTTGTCGACCAAAGCCAAGTGGATCTGATGTCTTAATTTTCGCCGCGTAATGAACCCAATCAACACGCTGCGGAGGGGTTGCATCTGGGTAACTCACTGCTTTGATGCTTTTAGGCAAAAGTCTGCTCACCGATGGCCCCAGCTGGTCTGGGCAGAATGCGACAACATCACCCGGTTTTGCTGCTTGCGTCACGGCTGCGGCGATATTTCCAGCTTGGGTTCTTTCGGTTAATGCCGTTCGAGCCCCCGCCCCCAAGCCAACCAATACCAGGCCCACCAACACCAATCTCTGTATGGCAAGGCTAGGCAATAAGCCGATTCCTTTCGCCGCCAACAAGATAACGAGAGGAAAAACGATCGCAGTATAACGACTAGCAAACGCACTACTAGTCGCAAATCCTGCGACTACAGCAAGGCTCATCGTTAGTACGATCACTGCCCATTCAGGGCGGCTTCCAGTAAGTGTACGAAAATCAATCTCAATACGATTTTGATCAACTCCACGGCCAACAAGAGCTACAAGAGCAAAGATGCCGATTAGGGCACCTAATAGTTGTGCCTCGCCATATAAGCCGCCGCCAAAGTCTGTCAGGGTGGTTACCAACATCGTGACCGGACGAACCGGAGCTCCCCATGGCGTGCCCGTGTTAGAGACTTGTTCGAGAAATGACGGAAGCCACGGCAAAAACAGCAAACCTCCGCCTGCTATTGACACCATGATCATTAAGGCGCCACGGCGATCACCGCTCAATCGACCCCGCCACGCTCCCCATGCGAGAGTCACCATAAGCGCCGCCAAGAAATAGAACGTCCAATAGTGGGTCAACAACAACAAGCCAGCGCACACTCCCACCATGGCGCAGCGCATAAACGTCTTGCGCTCTAGTGCCCGTTGTAGTGCAAGCCAACCCACTAAAGCTAAAAAAGTAATGAGCGCATACATACGGGTTTCAGTTGCGTAACGAAGCGCAAAAGGTGACGAGGCGAGCAAAGCAATCGTAAAAAGCCCTACTGCCCTTCCTCCATAACGGTGTCCGGCAAACCATGCCACCGGCAACGTCGCCGCTGAGATAACACCCGACATTGCTCGAACAGCCAAGTCGCCATCGCCGAACAGATTCATCCACCCATGAAGCATTATGTAATACAAAGGAGGGTGCCCATCGTGGCGTAGTGCCTCAAACATCTGGGAAAACGGAAGGCGAGCGATATTTACCGAAAGCGCTTCATCTAGCCACAAGTCAGAAATGGTCGCGAAACGTAACACCAGCCCGACCAGCACAGTTGCCCCAATACCAAGAATAATTAGAGGGTCAGCGGATGCCCTTAGTGAGTCGCGATCCTTACAATCAGATGCCTCCTGCATTGAGGGGTCACCGTAGTCGCTCAACCAATGAGCACCTACCATCGAACGCTCAATGCAGAGTTACGACACCGAGCCAGGTTACGATTGAATGAACTTGGGCACTGACGGCCCAATGACCCGGAGACCACATGCCAGAGCAAGAATCCTCATTTACTCCATCTAGCGAATTGAATGATTCCCCCAATGAGATAGTCGTCATCGGAGCAGGGCCAGCTGGTCTGACCTCGGCCTACATGTTGGCGAAGGCCGGAGAGACCTGCGTGGTGCTTGAGGCTGATAACCAGGTAGGTGGCATTAGCCGAACCGTAGAGCGCGACGGATGGCGCTTTGACATAGGTGGTCACCGTTTCTTTACCAAAGTCGCCGAAGTCGAATCGCTGTGGCACGAAATACTTCCTGACGAAGAGTTTCTTATGCGACCTCGCATGAGCCGCATCTATTACCGAGGCAAGTACTTTGACTACCCGCTCAAAGCGTCGAATGCCCTCAAAAATCTTGGTGTCTTTGAAGCCGTGCGTTGCGTCCTCTCGTACATGTGGGCACGAGTCAACCCCCCTAAAGATCAAACCAACTTTGAGGGATGGACCACGTCACGTTTTGGAAAACGACTCTATGGAATCTTTTTCAAGACCTATACCGAAAAGGTTTGGGGAGTCCCAGCGACCGAGATTCAAGCCGACTGGGCAGCACAGCGCATCAAGAATCTGTCGCTATTCAGTGCCATCGTCAACGCTCTACTTCCTCGTCGTAACCAAAAAGAAATCACTTCGCTCATCGAAGAGTTTCAATATCCTAAATTTGGCCCGGGAATGATGTGGGAGCGTTGTCGTGACCTCGTCGAGGCAGCAGGGACCAAGGTGCTCATGGAAACCTCAGCACAACGCATTCGCCACGAGGGGGGCCGTGCCACCGCAGTGGTGAGCGAACACGCTGGCGGCACTACTGAATACCCGTGTACCGATGTCATCTCGACCATGCCGTTCCCAACGCTGCTAAAGGCAATGGACCCACCCGTTCCTGCCAAGGTACAGCTAGCAGCCGAGAGCCTTTCATTTAGAGACTTTCTGACGGTTGCCCTAGTGGTTCCTGAAGCATCGGGTTTTCCTGACAACTGGATCTACGTCCACGCTCCCGAGGTGCGGCTCGGACGAATTCAAAACTTCGGATCATGGTCTCCCTACCTCGTCAAAGAGGGTCGCACATGTCTTGGTCTGGAGTACTTCGTCTTCGAGGGCGATGACCTTTGGGTCATGGACGATTCTGACTTAATCGAACTTGGGAAAATGGAATTAGCAACCCTTGGACTTGTTGATCCTGACCATGTTGAAAGTGGCTATGTCGTTCGCATGCCAAAGGCCTACCCCACCTATGACGAAAACTACCGATCAAACGTTGACGTGTTACGTGACTGGCTAGCGACTAACGCAGCCAATGTTCACCCCGTTGGGCGAAACGGTATGCACAAATACAACAATCAAGATCATTCGATGTACACCGCCATGTTGACGGTAGAGAACATTCTCACAAACGCTGGGCACGATATTTGGGAAGTAAACGTCGAAGAGGAATACCACGAAGAATCCAACTCAAACTGAGGCCCTAAGATGACTCGAACGGTCGTAATTCCCATGTTGAATGAGGCGGCCCGTATCGAAGCCACCCTTGAGGCACTGGCTAACTCGCCGCTTCGCACAGCTGCCATCATCCTCGTAGATGATGGCAGCGCAGACGACACCACTCAGATTGCACGAGCGGCAATAGCTGCTAACGGACTCAGTGGCCAAGTGATTGAACTCGGACGCAACATGGGCAAGGGCGCTGCCGTACGCACTGGGATAACGGCGGCATCTGGCGACGCCATTGCCTTTAGCGATGCCGACCTCTCCTCGCCCGTTGAGGAAATCGTGAAATGTCTAGACTTGATTGAATCGGGAACCGCCGACATGGTTTGTGCGACACGACTCAGCGATGAAAGCGTTATTCACGTCACTCAAACGATTACTCGTAGATGGAGTGGTAAAGCCTTCAACGTCTTATTAAGGATGCTTGGTCTTACGCATCGTGCAGACACTCAATGTGGGCTCAAGGCCTTTAACGAAAAGGCTGCTGGCATTGTTTTTCGCGATCTACGAATAAAGCGTTTCGCATTTGATGTCGAACTCCTACTGCGCGCAGAACGTGCCGGACTACGAATAGTCGAATTGCCGGTGAGTTGGTCACATGACGACCGAAGTCGAGTACAGCCCGTACGAGATGGAGCCCGTATGGCACTTGATGTGATTCGCTTGCGCTGGATTCTTCGTGCAGATGACCTGACTGGTGACAACAAAGACCCAACGGCAATGAACGATGTGCAATTCGAAACCATGGCACGCGTCGAACACGATCACTGGTGGTTTAAGGCCAAACGTGAACTAGTTGCAGACCTGGTTAGGCGAACGGAAAAAATTGGCATCAAGTTACCGAAAGGGGCCGTTCTAGATATTGGATGTGGCACGGGAGAACTCTTAAACACGCTTTCCACCCTTGGATTTGCTCCAATTATTGGCACTGACGCAAGTCCGACTGCCCTAAATTTTGCTGGCCAGTCCTCAGGCCAGTCCTGTTCGCTGGCAAGCTCAGTAGCCGAATATCTGCCCTTTGCTGATGAAACATTTTCTCTCGTCACCTCGCTAGATGTCGTCGAGCATCTTGATGACGATGTGGCGGCCTTAAGGGAATATCGGCGAGTCACTCGTCCAGGCGGACTCATAGTTATCGCTGTCCCCGCCTATCACTGGGCTTGGAGCGACCATGACGTTTTCCTCGGCCACCGTCGTCGCTACACCGCTTCTCGTCTTATCAATGCCGCAGAAAACAGCGGCCTGAAGATCGACCACGTCACCTACTACCACTCATGGCTTGTGCCACTTGCCTTTCTCATGAGAAAGACGCCACTTGGAAAACTCCAACAAGGCAACGCCGAAGAAGCTTCATTTGTAAATCCAACAATCAACCGGTTACTCACCTCTTTAACCACCATAGAACGAAGCCTTGCCTCACGAGTACGCATTCCCTTTGGCTTATCTGTGCTGATCGTTGCGCATAGGGCACCTTAAGTGGTTCAGCGGATAGGTGACCTCGTGTGTGGCGAAAGATTCGTTTTACCAGTCTTCGCCTGGCAAAACAGGGCCTGTATCTAATGGAGCCCCGCCTATCCGCTGGGGCTCTAAGGTTCCCGTGACCAGACCTTCTTCGATTGGCGAACTGGCGGAAAGAGCAGGACTGCGTCGAGTCCATGTGATCACATGGCGTGATCTTGATCACCACGAAGCTGGTGGATCTGAATTGCATGTCAACGAACTTGCACGTCAGTGGTCCAACGCTGGCATTGACGTGACCATTCGCACCTCGAGCGTTCGCGGAAATAAAGAATCTCTCGAACGTAATGGCTACCAAGTGACACGTAACGGGAATCGCTTGAGTGTGCTCCTTCGAAACCCGATTAGCGAACGCTTTGCCAAAACCCAACCTGGGACTGGACTAATAGAGGTTTGGCATGGCATCAATTTCTTGGCTCCTCTTTGGGCATCGATTCCACGCATTGCGATTGCCCATCACGTTCACGGTAAACAATTTCGCAAGGTTCTTCCGGGGCCAGCCGGTCTGCTGGGTGAGCAAATGGAACGTCTGCTTTATCCACGCGTGTATAAGAGTACGCCGATCGTCACCTTGTCCGATTCCTCTCGAAGTGAATTGCTTGAATTGGGTTACCGGCCTAAAAATATCCATATCGCTAGTCCCGGTATTGATCCAAGCTTTCGCCCTGACTCATCGACCTCAACTTCCCCTTCACCTCTGATGGTCGCAGTCGCCCGCCTCATGCCACAGAAACATGTCGATGTCGTCATA
>JBBSKG010000079.1:0-12097 GCA_038256565.1 Acidimicrobiales bacterium
ATGTTCACGACACCGCAGGGCCATCCCCCAGGTAGGACATGACGGGCAGGGTCGCCGCACGGACACCCGACCGACAGCTATTCGATGAGGTTGATGATGTTGAACATGGGCAGGTAGAGCGAGATCACCATGCCGCCTACAACACCACCGAGGACCACAATCAACAGGGGCTCAAGCAGTGATGTCAGCGCGTCGACGAGGGCCTCGATCTCCTGATCGTAGAAGTCGGCAACCTTTTCCAACATCGTGTCGACTGCGCCGGTCTCTTCACCAACAGCAAGCATCTGGACAACCATGGGTGGAAATACGGCATGTTGGGCCAAGGGGCGAGCCATGGGCTCACCTTGTCTCACGGCCTGCTGCACCTCCATTACGGCCTTTGCCACAACGGCATTTCCACAAGTCTCAGATGTGATCTCCAAAGCCTCGAGAATGGGCACTCCCGCTCGAAGGAGTGATGCCAACGTCCGAGAAAAACGGGTGAGGGCAGTCTTTCGAACCAGCTTGCCGAAGATCGGAACCTTCAGTTTGAAAGCGTCCCAGATTCCTCGTCCCTTCTCGGAGGCAATCCAGCGTTTGAACAAAAAAACAGCGCCCACTTCCACAAGAATGATCACTGGCGCAAAGGTCGTCATGAACGATGAAATGCCGAGCAGCATCTTGGTTGGTGCTGGCAGCGGGCTCTTGAGGTCGGCATACAAACTCTCGAAGGTCGGCACCACGAAGATCAACATGGCAGTGACGATGAGCAGCACCAGCATGAGAACAGCCACCGGATACGTCATCGCCGAGACGATCTTGCGCCTAAGTTCGACCTGTTTTTCGATGGTAGATGCCAACTGCAAGAGTACGGAGTCGAGCATGCCGCCAATTTCACCGGCGCGAACCATTGCTATGTAGAGACGGCTAAAGGCTTTGGGGTGACAAGCAATGGCTTGAGAAAGCGACGATCCCTTCTCAACATCGAGGCGCACTTGGGTGAGAATCTTTGCCAAGGCAGGGTTTTCGGTCTGCTCGCCGAGAATGTTCAACGCCCTCAGCAACGACAGGCCTGAGTTGATCATCGTTGCGAACTGACGGCTGAAGATCGCGATGTCTTTGAGGCCCACGCGAGCGCCAAACCCGGGAATCTTTAGCTCTTTCTTGAGAGCTGAAACTTCTAGGCGCTCAACATTGATGGGCGTGTAACCCATTTGGCGCAACTTGTTGACAACAAGGTCGTGGTTCTCGGCCTCTAATGAGCCCTGTACTACACGCCCTTCGCTGTCTCGCACCTTGTATTGAAAGGTCTGAGCCATGACGAGCCCTACGTCCGACCGGCTAGACGACGAAGGTCTGCGGGGTTAGAGCATTTATCAAGAGCGGCCTGCATGGTTATCGAACCAGCCATTACCAGGTTGGCCAACGATTGGTCCATTGTCTGCATGCCAAACTGAGAGCCAGACTGCATCGACGAATAGATCTGATGAGTCTTGCCCTCACGAATGAGGTTCCGCACTGCAGGCGTTGCCACAAGTACCTCGACTGCAACGACTCGGCCCTTGCCAGCCGCCTTTGGTACAAGTTGTTGAGTAACGATTCCCTGAAGTGACGATGCCAACTGGACTTTTACCTGTTGTTGTTGATGCGCAGGAAAGACGTCAATCATGCGGTCGATCGACTGAGGGGCGTCTTGGGTGTGCAGGGTTCCAAACACAAGGTGGCCTGTTTCTGCAGCGGTGATTGCAATCTGGATAGTTTCGAGGTCGCGCATTTCACCTACAAGAATCACGTCAGGGTCTTGGCGAAGTACTCGACGCAAAGCCTCAGCAAACGAGTGCGTGTCCTCCCCAACCTCGCGTTGGTTAACGAGCGCCTTCTTGTGATGATGAAGAAATTCGACTGGGTCTTCTACCGTCATGATGTGCACCGGCTTGGTGCGATTTACCAGATCAACCAGACTGGCGAGCGTTGTTGACTTGCCCGAACCAGTAGGCCCAGTGACAAGCACTAGCCCACGGGGGTACTCGGCCATGTTTGCTACAGATAGCGGCAAACCGAGATCACCAAGTGGGACTATCTCGTAAGGGATAACTCGCAATACTGCGCCCACTGAGTCACGTTGCAAAAAGACGTTTACTCGAAAGCGTCCGTGGCCCGGAATGGCGTGTGAGGTGTCGAGTTCAAGCTCTTCTTCGAACTTCTCTCGTTGGCGCTGGGTTAACACTGAATAAACCATTCGGCGAATCTCTGAACCATTCATCACCGGAAACTCGGTCAAACGCTTAAGTTCACCGTGTACTCGAACGCTCGGCTCACAGCCCACTGCAAGATGGAGGTCAGAACCATCAAGATCTAGAACTCGTAGCAACAAATCGTCTAGGTGCAATTCTTCTTCACCATAAAAATCAGCAGGAGTCTCTGGGCTCCCCTCGTTACCATCTGACTTGCGAACGGACTTACCACTGCCGCTTGTACCTGGGGCTTGCCCATAAAGGGCGGTGATGACCTTGTGCAGTTCACTGCGAATCGCCATTGCAGGACGCACCGCACAGCCCACTACCTCTTCAATAGCGTTAACTGCGCGCTCATCATTAGGGTCGGCCATGGCGACGACCAGATCAGCACCTTCCCAATCGACCGCCACAACAATATGGCGGAGAGCAAGCTCTGCTGGAATCATCGAGGCAAGATCGGGGGTAACGAAGTGTTCAGCGAGGTCGATAAAGCGCTGATCACTATGGGCCGCGACTGCGGCAACAAGATCCTTTTCGCCGACCAGGCCGTCTCTTAGCAGCACGGCGGTAAGGCTGATGCCCTCGTCAGCTTCTTTTTTAAGCGTCTCTTCAAGGGTGTCGCGAGACAACACCTTGCGATCTACTAGGAACTCCCCCAAGCGGCGTGATGAATTGACCATAGTCACCTATCGACTGTTAGTAGAACTACGTGAGTAATTACGCAACCACTCGCAGGACCTCATCTACTGCAGTAATACCGGTTCGAAGTTGAGATTCCGCCGCAAGGCGCAATGTCTGCATGCCTTGCTCAATGGCAACCTTCTTGATCTCTTCAGAAAGCGCCCTTTGTGCGATCAGGCTCGCTATCTCTTCGCTCACCATCATCACTTCGTGAATTGCGAAACGGCCCTGATAACCCGTACGGCTACAAGCACCGCAACCAACTGGACGAAAGAGCTTCTCGGGCAATTCGACCTCGTCGCCCCATCCCATTGCCTTAATCTCAGCTGCAGCCGGCTTGTAGGCCTCCTTGCAACGTTCACACAAACGACGTGCCAAGCGCTGCGCAACAACACAGTCGACTGCACTCGACACAAGATAGGGCTCAAGGCCCATCTCGATAAGGCGAGTTGGAGTAGAACACGAGTCATTCGTGTGCAGCGTCGAGAGCACAAGGTGGCCTGTGAGCGCAGCTTCCATTGCAATGACCGCTGTCTCACGGTCACGAATTTCACCAACAAGCACAATGTCAGGGTCTTGACGCAAGATCGAGCGCAATGCAGCCGCAAAGCTCAAGCCTGCCTTGGGGTTCACCTGCACCTGGTTGATACCCGCGAGTCGATATTCGACAGGGTCTTCAACGGTCACAATATTCTTGGCCGAATCATTGAGTTGATTAAGGGTGGCATAGAGCGTGGTCGACTTGCCCGAACCAGTCGGGCCAGTTACCAAAATGGTGCCATATGGCTTGGAAAAAACCGTCTCATAGCGAGCCATCGTGGCTGGAAGAAAGCCCAGGTCAGCCAGATCAAGCAATGCTGTGCCCTTGTCGAGAATACGCATTACGAGCTTTTCGCCATAGACGGTTGGAAGCGTGGCAAGGCGCAGATCGACCTGACGCCCAGAGATCATCGCCGTAATGCGCCCGTCTTGAGGTATGCGCCGTTCAGCAATGTTGAGATCGGCCATGATCTTTAAGCGACTTACCAAACCGGCTTGTGCCTTCTTGGGGGTACGCATGATCTCGTGCAGAACCCCGTCAATGCGATAGCGCACGCGCACGTCTGTTTCGGTGGGTTCAATGTGAATGTCTGAGGCACGATCGGCAATGGCTTGGCGGATCAGCGTGTTCACGAGCTTGACGATCGGAGCGTCTTCAGTTATTTCCCGCAAGACTGCGAGATCATCGTCATCTTCGCCGATGTCAAGGTTCATTGCCGAGAGATCGTCGTTATCGTTTTCTAGATGTTCGCTTCTCGAAAGTACTGACTCGATTGCTCCACGAGTCGCAACGACTACACGGATGTCAGCACCAGTCACCGAACGGATGTCATCGATCGCAACCATGTTGGACGGGTCGGCCATTGCAACTACAAGAACTGAACCATCCCAAGCAATAGGCAATGCCTGATACCGATGAGACAAACTCGATGGAAGAGTGGCAGATGCCATGGGGTCGATTGCCACTTCAAGCAAATCAACAAACTGCAGACCGATCTGTGCCGCAAGTGTGGCGACAATCTGGCCCTCGTCAACCAGCTTGCGCTGAATCAATATGCGCCCAAGTGACTCCTTGGTACGAGTCTGTTCGCCTAGAGCTTCTTCAAGTTGCTCTGCGGAAATGACGCCGCGCTCAACCAGTAGTTCGCCGAGTAACCCTTTTTTTCTTGCCATACCTGCCTCCCTGCTCCCTCTATCGGCAGGTTTGGTCAGTCAATTCAGGTGTTTGTAAGAACCTCACGTACAGCGGCTGTCATCTCATTTAGAGGTGCTGTTTCTCCGGTCCACAACCTGAAGGCTAAAGCCGCCTGATGGATGAGCATGCCAACTCCATTGACAACCTGGGTGCCGTTACTTGCTGCTGCTGCAAGCAGTGAGGTCTTAAGAGGGTGATATATCAGATCACAAACAAGTTGACCTGAACCCAGCAATGCGGGGTCAAACGGTAGTGAGGTCTCATTTCCATTCATGCCAACTGGAGTGGCATTCACTACCAAATCAGCTGCCCTAATATCTGACAGCGCACCTACTCGTCCCACCGCTGTGGCAAGACTCGCCGCCACTTCACCCTGTTCGGGGCGTCGAGCCACAACCACTACCTCGGCAGCGCCCGCTTCAGCTAATGCCAAGATCACTGCCCGCGCTGCTCCGCCAGCGCCAACCACTACGCAGCGCTTTGCCTCTGGTTCAAATTTCTGATCGTGACGAAGAGAATTGATGAACCCAAGGCCATCGGTATTGTCACCAACCAACTCATTGCCAACTCGTGAAATCACATTGACTGCACCTAGACGCTGAGCAACGGCAGACAAACGATCAACACCCGCAATAACTTCTTCCTTCAAAGGCATAGTCACGCTAAGGCCCTCGATGCCAAGGGTTCGCATGGCATCAAGCGCATCTTTGCCCCCGCCTCGTGCTACTTCACACGCCACAAAAACCCAATCGAGTCCGAGCAAGCGAAAGCCTGTGTTGTGAATTAATGGAGACAACGAATGGAGAACTGGGTCACCAATAACCGCCGCCAACCTCGTGGTCCCGCTTGGCAACCCGTCTGGCCAAGAGTCGCCCACCTAGAGCAAACCCTTGCGATCGGCTGCTGCTTTATTTTTCAAGAATTCCTCGTAGCTCTCCGAAAATGCATGTTCACCTTGATCATTAGCCAAGACGTAATAGAGCCATGGACCAGCTTCAGGGTTAACGGCCGCTACTAACGAAGCACGCCCAGGAAGCGCAATAGGAGTAGGCGGAAGCCCTGCCACTTTGCGAGTATTATAGGGCGAATCAACGGCCAAATCGCTGCGTGTGAGTGAACCGCCTTTGCGCCCAAGTGCGTAATAAACAGTCGCATCAATGCCAAGTGTCATTCGCTTCTCAAGGCGGTTGTAGATGACCCTTGCGATCTTTGCCCGATCACTGTCAACCTTTGCCTCGGCCTCAACAAGTGACGCGACCACCATCACCTCATAGGGGCTTCTGCCCGTTCGCTCTTGAGCCCGTTCATAACCAAGTTCAACAGCAATGGAATCAAACGTGGCCATCATTCGAGCAAGCAGATCGGCCTCATCCTCATTCTCGTCAATCTGATATGTGTCTGGAAATAACAAGCCCTCAAGCGAAGTGACTGACTCTGGAGCCCACCGAGAACGAACGGTTCCTGACTTCACTAATGCATCTAAACGTTTAGAGGAAAGCCACGGAACCTTGTCTACACGCGTGACTGCCTCAGAAACCGTGAGGCCCTCGGGAATCGTGAGGCGCTTCGATGCAACTTGTGCGGGACGGCTGAGGGTATCGATGACCGAACCCATTGAAGACTTTGCTGGCAACTCATAGCTGCCAGCTTGAAACGATACACCACCTTTGAGCCTTACATACCAACGAAACACCTGTGCATCGGTGATGATCTGCGCCTCTTCCAGCAGCGAAGCAATCGAGGCCGCAGTCGCTCCCAAAGGAATAGTGACCGTCTTTGTTGGGCCAGGCGTTCCGACAGGATTGATCTTACGTGAAACCCACAAACCACCAATGCCCACAACAAGAGACACGACCACTCCAGTTGCCACCAGCACCTTGAGCAATTGAGACTGGCGGCTACGTTGGCTGTGGCGACGTTCTTGGCGAGACAGGCCTGTCGAAGGTGAGCCGTTTGAAGGTGGCATTGCGGTGCTCATTTTCGATCTTCTCCGCTAGATGTTGGCATGCCTGCATCTAGCCAGGCCTGAAGTATGACTGCAGCGGCGACTTGATCAATCACCTTGCGTTTTGCTTGTCCCTTAACTGACATCTGTCGAAGTGAACGTTCAGCTTCGACCGTTGTTAGTCGCTCATCGTAAAACTCAATCGGAACGTCCAGACAATTACGCAACAAATCGATCTCGTCCAAAACACGTTGAGCAGCTGGTCCAACCGTACCGTCAAGAGAAAGCGGCAAACCCACGATGACCTTGGCCGCATCAAGCTCATTGACGAGTGTGACGATCGCACGATGATCGGCTCGACGACCACCAGCTCGTGAAGAGGCTCGTTCTACAACGCTCGATGGGGTCGCAATGGTCCCCCGTGGGTCACAAACAGCAACGCCAATACGACGATCACCCAGGTCTAGTGCCATTACACGCATGATCAGATAATCAACACACTCAAGATGATGCTTCAGAGCGAAGCGCTGGGCCAGAAGCAACGGATCCCTCCGAGGCAACAGATCCGAGCGGGTCGAGACCACACGCCACTCGCACTTGGTCAAGCGCTTCATCAAGTCGTGAAGCGTCCTTTCCGCCCGCCATTGCTATGTCGGCAGACTTTCCACCTCCGCCCTGAACTGTGCGAGCAGCATCTGCGATTAGCTCAGAAGCATTAAATCCGCTTTCTTTAGAAACCGCCGCGACAAGCACCACTCCCCCACCATCAGGCTCACTGCCAACGATGGCTGCGCGTATGGCTGGCTGGTCACGAATCGCTATGGCCAAGTCTCGCACCGCCTCGCGATCTAGGCCATCACTGCGCATGACAACAACACCATCAATGGCTTGAGCCGCAATGGTTCCAGCCCCCGAGCCCGCGGCCTGGCGCTTAAGAAGTCGTAGCTCTTCACGCAGGTTCTTTAGTTCCTCAAGGCGCTGAGTAAGACCCTCGACCAACTCGTCGGGACCAACCCCAACCAGACTTGCTGCCCGATTGAGCTGAGCCTCTTGACGTGCAAATCGTTCAATAGTTTTGTGCCCAGTGGTTGCCATGATGCGACGTTGATTAGCGCCGATTGAGCCCTCGGAAATGATCTTGATCGGGCCAATGTCTCCCAAGGCATTCACGTGAGTACCGCCACAAAGTTCTAGCGAATGACGCCCTGCCTCAAGCACTCGCACCACGTCACCGTACTTGTCACCAAAGAAGGCGATTGCGCCCATCTCGACTGCTTCGTTCTTGGTGGTCTCGAAATGTCGAACGGGATCATTTGCCAACACCTCGGAGTTCGCAAGGTCTTCCACTGCCGCAATCTCCTGGGGGCTCATCGCGTCGTAGTGGCTGAAGTCAAAACGCAGATAGTCAGGGCCGACGAGCGAGCCCTGCTGTTTCACATGGCCGCCCAGGACCTCGCCCAATGCCCAGTGGAGCAGGTGGGTGCCGGTGTGATTGCGACGAATCGCCGCTCGTCGTTCGACGTCTATCGATGCGGTCACCTCTTGGCCGACTGAGATCTCGCCTTCAACAATTCGTCCAAGATGGCGCTGCAACCCTGGCAGCGCATAAGTCGTGTCAAGTACTTCTAGGCGTCCCGCTGGCGAAACGATTAACCCCGTGTCGCCAACTTGGCCACCTGACTCTGCATAGAAAGGCGAACAGTCAAGAATGACCTCAACGATTCCATCAGCTAGAGGAATGACGGCCAAGACCTTCGCTTGGGTTTCATTTTCTTCTCGCCCAGTGAACTCAGTTACGCCAGACGCATCAACGAGTTCACGATAAATCTCGATCGCAACCTCGGCTCCTGCTGCCTTGCGAGCCGCCTTGGCTCGTGTCCGCTGCTCGTCCATCTCGCGCTCGAAGCCCTCGATGTCGACAACAACTCCGCGTTCTATCGCAATTTCTTGGGTCACTTCGAGAGGGAAACCAAACGTGTCATGCAACTTGAATGCAACCGAACCCGCCAGCGTGCCGCCGCCGTAGCCCGTGCCATCCCCGTTACCAGCACCCGAACCAGACCCACCGCCGTAGCCCGACCCGAGAACAGCAAGTTCGTGATCGAGCAACGCCGATCCAGATTTCAGCGTCTGGCGGAAACTTGCTTCTTCGCGCTCCACGACTTCGGTCACGAAATCTTGATTCGCAACCAGATCGGGGTAGGCGCTTCCCATCACCTCGACCGTTGTTGCAACGAGCGTGGGGGTGACTGGCTTATCGACTCCGAGCAGATAGGCATGGCGTACTGCACGACGAATAATGCGCCGCAATACATAGCCACGATCTTCGTTAGAAGGAAACACCCCGTCACTTACTAAAAAGGTCATAGTCCGTGCATGTTCGGCGAGAATTCGCAACGAGGTATCGCTACGAGGGTCTTGATGTAAACGGACACCAGTGACTTGTTGCGCAGCCTCCACCAAAGGCAAAAGCGCATCTGTTTCATAAACCGAATCGACACCTTGCAAAACGCTCAGAATGCGCTCAAGACCAGCACCCGTGTCGATGTTCTTACGAGGCAATTCGACGTCCACCCCATCTGCCTGACGATTGAACTGCATGAAGACGAGGTTCCAGATTTCCAGGAAACGCTCGTCGCTTCCGTGCAGGGGTCCGCCAGCTTCGCCGTATCGGTCACCCTTGTCCACATAGATCTCCGAGCACGGGCCACACGGGCCGGTGGGCCCGCCGGGAGGACCCCACCAGTTGTCCTCGCCCATCCGCTGAATGCGGGCAGACTTGACGCCAACAGCGTCATGCCAGATCTCTGCTGCCTCATCGTCACTCGTGTGACATGTCACCCACAAGATGTCAGGGTCGAGCCCAAAGAGCTCGGTGATCAAATCCCACGCCATGGGAATGGCCTCGGTCTTGAAATAGTCACCGAAACTGAAATTGCCCAACATCTCAAAGAAACTCAAGTGGCGAGCGGTTCGTCCCACTTCGTCAAGGTCGTTTTGTTTTCCACCCGCCCGAACGCATTTTTGCACCGTGGTGATGCGGGAGTGAGGGGCCTGCTCATCGCCTAAGAAATATGGCTTGAACGGCACCATTCCAGCAACTGTGAACAGAAGGTCTGGATCATGGGGAATCAGGCTCGCCGAAGGCACCACGACATGGCCGCGATCAGCAAAGAATGAAGTGAAGGAAGTCCTGAGCTGGTTGGCGTCCATGGCCCGAACAGCCTAACGGTTGTTAGGGCATCCGCCGTCCTGCCAGTCTTGCTCGAAGCTCGGCCTCACGCTCATTCATGGCCACCCGACCCTCAGTAACTGCACCACGCACCTCGCGTCCGAGGTTAGACAAACCATCAGCAACGTTCACCGTTACCTGGCCAAGTCTATAACGATCGACGGTTCGTCGCACTCGACGCATAAACCACAGGGTCTGACCCGTGCCAACCGCCATGCCCACAATTAGCCAAAAAAGTCTTTTAAACATGACGAACTCCTACCTCAGCCCCGACGAAACGAGCGAACGGCGCGCAGGGTTCCCGAACCCAAGGCAATGGTCTTAATTATCGGACTCGAAAAGGTCAGATAGGCAAGCCTCGATGCTGCCTCAATGCCAGCGGTCATAGGGCGATCAGACCATATCGGGTCATTACCTCGTTCAAGAACGGCCAACGGTCGCCCAATCGCTCCTTGTTGATGCAGTCCCTGTTGATTCAAGCCCTGTTGATTCAAGCCCTGTTGAAAGACAACGTACTGATCGCCTGACATAACTGACGGACTTTGCCGCAAGTCTTCGATGTTTCGCCTCAATGAATCCATTGTTTTTATGGCCATAAGCAGAGCGACCACTATCAATACCGCTACCACCAAAACAAGAAGGACGATAGCTAAACCCAGGCCCTCATTCATCGTTAAGCCAATCGTCATTTCTCGTCCGTCATTTCTCGTCACCCGACTCATCTGATTGATTTGCCATCCGCTTTGTTACCTCTTCTTCATAACCATGCGATGAAGGCTCGTAATATCGACGACCTGCAATCTGTTCAGGACGATATTCCTGCGAAAGCCAACCTCTCGGGTCATCATGAGGATACTCGTAGCCCTTGCCGTGTCCCAGTGAAGACGCACCCTGATAGTGACCGTCACGTAAATGCATAGGCACCTCGCCCGCTGGCAGATCGGCAACATCGGCACGGGCAAGACCTAACGCAACCGTTACTCGGTTCGACTTCGCAGCCGTCGCCAAGTGCACGACGGCTTGTGCCAAGTTGAGTTGCGCCTCAGGTAAGCCCACAAACTCCACCGCACGAGCGGCCGCATCGGCGACCAATAAACCCATTGGGTCTGCCATGCCCACGTCTTCTGAGGCCAAAATAACTAGGCGCCGAGCGATGAAGCGAGCATCTTCACCTGCTTCGAGCATGCGGGCCATCCAATACAAGCCAGCATCGGGGTCGCTACCTCTAATTGACTTGATAAACGCAGACACCACGTCGTAATGCTCGTCACGACCGTAACGAAGTACGCGTGTATCAAGCGCTGCCTCAGCGTGTGCAATGGTCACGTGGGGCCTGGTGGTGCTTTGACCACCAGACGCTAAGGCAACGGCTACTTCCAAAGCCCCCAAAGCCGCACGACCGTCACCCCCGCCACGATCACCAAGATGAATGAGAGCCTCTTCGTCAGCTGTTGCATCTTCAACGTCCAGGCCCCGCTTTAAAAGCTCAAGTACCGCATCGCTTGAGAGCGGATGGAGTCGAAAGAGCGTGGATCTCGACAACAGTGGCGGGTTCACCTCGAAATAGGGGTTCTCTGTTGTTGCGCCAATCAAGGTCAAGGTGCCATCTTCGACTGACGGAAGTAGAGCATCTTGTTGAGTCCGGTTGAAACGATGGACCTCATCAAGAAACAAAATCGTTCCTTGCCCCTGCTCACCTAGGCGATTTCGAGCACGCTCTATTACCTCACGCACATCTTTTACACCCGCAGTTACTGCCGAGAGAGATTCAAATGCCCGGTCAGTCGCACCAGCCACTAAACGAGCAAGGGTTGTCTTTCCGGTTCCCGGCGGACCCCACAATATGACCGAGGTGAGCCGATCACTTTCGATAAGTACCCGCAGCGGCTTATCAGGCCCAAGTAAATGCGCCTGTCCAACTACATCATCCAGACTTTTAGGACGAAGCCTCGCCGCCAGCGGTGCCGTAGTGGCTAACCTCTCTTGGGCAGCCATCGCAAAAAGATCGTCTGCCATGCATGCAGGTTAGTCCTGGGTAGAGGAGTCAGGGGCTCGGTGGATTAGCTCAGGTCACGTGTGCCAAGGATTTCCTTGTCCAGTCTCATTTGCTGGAAAGACTTGGCCTATACATAACTTGGCCTATATCTGATTCCTCCTTCCATCTTCGCTGATGCTCCTATGCCGCGCAAGTCGCGATTTGCTCGTCGAGCCATGACCGATAGCGGGTTTCGAGTTCATGGTTGCAGTGCTGGTCATTCTCGAGGTTGCTGATGCGGGTTGACGCACAG
>JBBSKG010000080.1:0-12081 GCA_038256565.1 Acidimicrobiales bacterium
CTTGTAGGGCCCAACAGCATGGGCATCATAAATACCGATCCGGCTATCTCGATGAACGCCACCATTGACGATCATCGGCCTTTGCCGGGTGGTGTTGGTTTCTTGTCGCAGTCGGGTGCGTTGGGTGTAGCCATTCTCGAATCAATGGCATCACTTGGTCTCGGCGTGTCGAGCTTCGTCTCGGTTGGCAACAAGGCCGATGTAAGCGGTAATGACCTCTTGCAGTACTGGGAGGGTGACGAGCGTACTGATGTGGTGTTGCTCTATCTTGAGTCATTCGGCAACCCGCGCAAGTTCACCCGCCTTGCTCGCAGGGTCTCGCGCGTAAAACCCATCGTGGTGGTAAAGACTGGTCGGCGTCATCGTGATGCGGGCGCTATGCGTGATGGTCGAGCAACTGACGACGGTGTTCTTGACGCGTTGTTTCGTCAAACTGGCGTGTTACGCGTTGATACCCTTCAGCAGCTCTTCGATGTGGCATCGGTGTTGACGAGCCAACCTTTGCCTCAGGGTCATCGAGTAGCGATAGTTGCCAGTGCCGGTGGAGCGGCTCTACTTGCAGTGGATGCTTGCGAGGGAGTTGGTCTGCAGGTTCCATTGCTGTCAGACGAAACAGTTCGTCTCCTGGTGGGTGAGTTGCCTGATGGCACCAGAGTGGGCAATCCCATCGAGATGCCAGCGACTGCAACGCCAGACGACTATGGCCGAGCCCTTGATTTGGTTCTTGGCGCAGATGCTGTTGACGCAGCTCTTGTTATTCACGCATCTGCAGGGGGTGGGCCAATAGGTGAAGTGGCTCGTGCTGTGGCGGGGGCTGGACGTAAAGCAGCCAAGCCAGTGGTGGCCAATTTTCTGGTTTCTGCCACCGACGGGAAAGCAGATGAGCTAGGGCTCAAGAACGGTATTCCTACTTTTGCTTCTCCTGAATCAGCCGCCCTCGCATTGGCTCGCGCTGGAGACTACGGCCAGCGCCGTTGGCGGCCAAGAGGTGAGGTCCGAGTGTTTGAAGATATTGATAACGAAGCGGCCCGCCAATTGGTTCATGTCGCTCTTGATTCGTCGGCTGCCACCATTGTTGATGCAGAAGTTCAGGCTCTCTTGAGTTGTTATGGAATCAGTGTTGACCCGCTTGGGATTCGAAGCGAAGGTGAGCGGGCTATGGACTTGGCGATAGAAGTGAGTCAAGACCCGTTCTTCGGTTCGCTAATGAGCTTGTCGACAGCAGGCCCCGCTGCTGAGCTAATTAACGATCGGGTGTACCGGGCGCTGCCACTTACCGATCTTGATGTGACTGACATGCTTCATTCGCTCCGGAGTTGGCCTTATATAAATGGTGAGCGCGGTCGTGAACGGGGCGACATTACAGCGCTTGAGACGTTGCTTGCCAGGGTTAGTTGTTTGGGTGACGAGCTTCAGGAGTTGGTAACGCTGGTGCTTGACCCAGTGGTCTTACGTCCTACCGGGGTGTCGGTCGCCCATGCCCGAGCCGTTTTGTCGTCTTCACCCCCATGGCAGCGTAACAATCTGGCAGTGCGTCGAATGTGAGCATGCTTAGAGCGCGCGCCAAGAGGCCCGGCCTTGCCGCGTCCCAGGATTAATTTGGCAGTCTTCGCCTGCCAAATTACCGCACTGTGCTTATTGGAGCGCCGCTATCGGCGGACGCTCTTAGCTCGCTAGTCTGTGAGCATGGCACGCTTTAAAGTCGGTGTTCAGCTTCATCCCCAAGCCACATCTGTGACGTCACTACAAGAAGCCTGGCGTGAGGCTGACTGTATGGGCGTTGACAGCATTTGGGTTTGGGATCATTTCTATCCGCTTTATGGCGACCCCGATGCCAGCCATTTCGAAGGCTGGACATTGATGTCGGCCATGGCTTGTGAAACGACAAAGGCTCAGATAGGTGTGTTGGTTACTTGTAACTCATATCGCAACCCTGAGTTATTGGCCGACATGGCCCGAACGGTTGATCACTTAAGTGGTGGTCGGGCAATCTTGGGCATTGGTGCTGGTTGGTTTGAGCGTGATTACGACGAGTTCGGATATGAGTTTGGAACTGGCCCCAGCCGACTTCGTGCCCTGGGTTCGTCGTTGCCCCGCATCAAGTCACGTTTGGCAAAACTTAACCCTGCGCCAATCGGACCTTTGCCCATCATGATTGGTGGTGGCGGAGAAAAGGTGACGCTGCGTCTTGTCGCTGAGTACGGCGATATGTGGAATGGCTTTGGCCCAGCTGCCGACTTCGCTCACAAGAACACTGTTCTTGATGAGTGGTGTGCCACCGTTGGCCGCGACCCAAAGGCAATCGAACGTACGGTAGCTTTTGGTGGAGATATTAATGAAGAAATTATTGACGGCTTTATCAGCGCAGGGGCACAGCATCTTATTTACGGTCTTGGTCATCCATTTGATCTTGACCCCGTGCAGCGTCTTATTAACGCCTCATTAGTTTTATAAAATTTTAAAATATTTACCTGGTACTGTCCTTGACTGATGTCAGAAGCAGGTAGAAACTGATTCTGATGCGCTTGTCTGGAGGGGGTCTACGGTTTCGGCTGACCTCCCTTCTCGTCATTGCACTCCTGCCACTAGTTGTCGTAATAGGTGTTTTTGTTTCCACCCGCTACGACGTTGCTCGTCGGGAGGGGCGTGGTGAGATTGAAAAAGCCGCCGAAATGCTTAAAGCACGCCATGACATCTGGTTGGCACGAACTGAGGGATTTCTAACGTCTTTGTCATCGGTACTCACAGCGACGACCATGGACGGAACACCTCAATGTGATGCGTTTCAACGAGCGTTAGCCACTACTCCTGAATCTTTCGCCAACGTGGTGGTGGCAGACTCTAATGGCGATATCAAATGTTCAGCAGAGCCTATTCCAGGGGGCATCTCAACAAATGTTGCCGATCGACCTTCATTTAAGGCAGTCCGAGATGGACGCAGCTTCCAGGTGCTCACTTTAGGTGAGGGATTGGTTCTTGGGCATCAATATTTGCCAATAGCTTTTCCATGGCTCGACGGGGATCGTTTTTTAGGTGTGATTTTTGCGCCAGTTGAACTGGGTGAATTGAGCGGTATTATCCGATCGGTTGCAATGCCAGAAGGATCGTCCGCAACGGTTTATGACCAAGGAGGAACCGTTGCGGCCCGAAATGTCGACGAAGGCCCCTTTGTGGGAACTGACCAATCTGACCAAGAAGCTTTTGTCGCTGCAAGTGATTTCACTAAGCCTTCGTCGTTTGAAGCCAAGGGTCTTGGTGGCGTTCGAAGGCTTTATGCCACCTCATTTGTAGAACATGTTGGGTCAGGTAAGGCATTTATTATTCTTGTGGGCACGCCGGTATCAGTTGTATATAAAGGTGCCAACCAACTAAGAGCTGCAACTATAGTTGGTGTAAGCGTACTAGTGGCGTTGGTGGTTATAGCGTCTTTTACAGGTGCCCACTTGCTTGTGTTGAGGCCCATAAGCGCTCTTCAAGGGGTGGTGCGACGCTTGGCCGATGGCGATATGAGCGCTCGTCCAGGCGAGATCAAGGGGGCGGGGGAGCTGCGGGCACTTGGTGTGTCATTTGGAGACATGACAGAAGCGCTTCAAGATCGAGCAACAAAATTGGAAACGTCCGAGCGACGTTTTAGAACAATGATTGAAACTATCCCAGCCGCCACATTTTTAGTTTCAGCCGAGGGTGAACGATTCAAAGAAATGAGCATTCAGATCACAACCTTGCTTGGGATTGATCCAGCATTGATCTTGGCAGACCCACAAATTGCATATGACCGCATAGGTGAAGGTGACCTGCTTAGATGGAGAGCTGCTATCGATGAGTGCTTAGAGCTGGAAACCTCTGTTGGACTTGACATCGCTTTTCAAAGGGCCGACGAAACGTGGGGGTGGCTGAGAACACACATTCGCCCCTCGCGCAATGCAGATGGGAGTCTGCTCGGTTTTCAAGGAGTGGCTTTCGACATCTCTGATCGTGTTGAAGCACAACATGAACTAGCTCAAATGAACGCCGTGCTTGAGGAACGGGTTAAATCGCGCACGGCTGAATTGAGCTCATTAAACTTAGAACTGGTTAGATTAAATAATGGATTGATGAATGCCAATGAGGAACTTGAGGCTTTTAGCTATTCGGTTTCTCACGATCTCAGGGCTCCATTACGTGGAATTTCTGGTTTCGCCCAGTTGCTTGAAATGGACCACGCCAAACAACTAGATGAAGAGGGTCTTCGTCTCTTGGGTCGCGTTCAAGGTGCAGCGATGCGCATGGGTGTGTTAATTGATGACCTGTTAGGGCTGACACAGGTGGGCAAGTCATCGATGAGCATTGAGCAGATCAACCTGACCCAGATGGCGCATGAAGTTGTGGAGTCACTGGCTGCCAGCGACCCTGGTCGATCGGTAAAAGTAGACATTCAAGACGGCCTAATTGCCTATGGTGACCACTCGATGGTGCGGGTATTGCTCGATAATTTGCTTGGAAACGCGTGGAAGTTCACAGGTAAAAAATCTGTGGCACATATAGAGCTAGGAGCTTCATCTGAACCAGATGAGCCAAGATGGCAGGTATTTTTTTTACGAGACAATGGGGCAGGGTTCGATGTGGCCTATGTCGATAAGATTTTTCATCCGTTTCAACGGCTACACACTGTGGAAGAATTCGAGGGAACTGGCATTGGTTTGGCCATTGTTAATCGTATTATTGTTCGCCACGGTGGCAGGGTATGGGCTACGAGTGAGTTGGGGAAGGGGACCACAGTGTTTTTTCAGATGGACCAGATGCCAAATAAGATCGAAAGTTCGCAATGATCGGAAATCAGACAATCCTTCTTGTTGAGGACAATGACGATGACGTCGAACTCACCCTGAGAGCGCTTAGGGACGGCCTCATTGCTAACGACTTGATTGTGGTTAGAGATGGGTTGGAGGCTCTTGATTATCTGATTCCAGATAAGAAAGATTTAGGCAAAAATGAAATGCCACATTTGCCAGCCCTGATCCTTCTCGACTTGAGCTTGCCAAAGGTTGGTGGCATCGAAGTTTTACGCCAATTACGTGCAAATGATCGCACCAGCAGCGTGCCGACCGTGATACTTACCTCGTCACTGCGAGAAGATGACCTAGCTAAGTCATATTCGCTTGGAGCGAACAGTTATGTCCGCAAACCCATCAATTTCAAAGATTTTGTCGAGGTAGTCCGTCAACTCGGCCTTTATTGGCTATTGATTAACGAACCGCCTCCAGGCGGTGGGTTTAGGCAGTCGTGATCAGGCGGGGATAAATCGGGGGAGTTTCTGGCCTTGGCCGGTGTCGTGGAAGACAACCGAAACGGCTTGGCCAATTGCAACGGCTTCTACCTCGCACTCGACGATATTGGTCATAATCCGTGGGCCTTCTTCAAGCTCCACGTAGGCGAGAATATAAGGGGCCGCAGATCCGTACATGGCCTCGCCTTTGCGTACGATCGAAAAACTGTAAACGGTTCCGTGACCTGATGCCTCAAACCACGAGACTTCAAGTGACCCACACGCTGGGCAGAACTCACGTGGGTACCAGATGACCGTCGAGCATTTGTCGCAACGTGGCAAGAGCAACTTGTCGACGGCTGTTGCATCCCAAAATGGCTTTGAATCAGGGGTGATGGGGGGAGCCATGGTTGGCAGTGGAGTGGTCATGCGTCGTCCCTTCCAAGGATGAGGGTGGCACTGCCCATGCGAGTGCCGAGTGAGCCGCCCGTGCCATGGGCGAGGGCGATTTCGCAGTCAGGAACTTGTACTTGAGGGAATGCCTCACCTCGAAGCTGGCGTACAGCTTCGAGAACCTTGGTCATGCCGCCTCGGTTGGCCGGATGGTTATTGCACAAGCCGCCACCATCGGTATTGAAAGGCAGCACACCATTTGGTGACTGAAGTGCACCATCGCTTACAAACGACCCACCCTTGCCCTTCTCACAAAAGCCGAGGTCTTCAATCGTTTCGAGAACGGTGATGGTGAACGAGTCATAGATTGAGGCGTAGTCAATATCTTTAGGTGTAACGCCTGCTTCAGCGAAGGCACGTGGTCCTGACCAAACGGCACCTGTATAAGTGAGGTCTATGCGTCCGTTGTTGGTGTGCTTTGGTGCTTCACCGTGACCAAGCACCCGAACGCAATGGCGATCGAGATCACGTGCAACCTCGGGCGAAACGACGATTAGGGCTCCTCCGCCGTCGGTGATGACACAGCAGTCGAGACGATGCAACGGCTCGGCCACCATTGGCGATTCCAGCACCTCTTCGATGGTCAACACTTTTTGAATGAAGGCGTTTGGGTTGTATTGGGCATGCGTAGAGGCGGCGACCTTGATTTCAGCAAGTTGCTCGCTAGTGGTACCGAACTCGTGCATGTGACGCATTGCCGCCATGGCATACATGCTGATGATCGAGGGGCCGAATGGAAGCTCGAAGCCAGCTTCTGGCGAGTTCATAAATCGCCCTGCCATCGACATCATCTCTTGTGCGCCGTTGGTGCGTGGCTGGCCAGCAAGGGTTATGAGGGCAACGCTGCACTTGCCAGCAGCAATCGCTGCTGCGGCATGGCCGACATGGGCTACATATGAAGAGCCGCCCGTTTCGGTGGTATCTGCATATGAGAGTTTGAGGCCGAGGTATTCAGCCATCGACATCGGACCAAAGCCAGGCGCATCTCCTGCGCAGAAATAAGCGTCGACATCAGAAAACGAGAGCCCAGCATCTGCGAGAGCGCCAGTAGCGACCTCCGCATGAACTCTGGCAAGAGATTTGCCGGGTATTTTCCGGTCTGGGTGCTCATAAGCGCCCGCGATGAAGGCCTTGCCTTTGATACTCATGGGCCGGACCCTACTGGGCCATGAGTCATATGCGCCAGTTGTGGGGCACGGGTAGCCCTAGATGACCTTCACGTCATTTGCCTGGTCGCCTTTGGGGCCTTGCGTGATTTCAAACTCTACTTGCTGGCCTTCTTCTAGCGAGCGGTAGCCAGAGCCTTCGATTGCGGTGTAATGCACGAACAAGTCTGATCCGTCCTCGCGGGAAATAAAGCCGTAGCCTTTTTCAGCGTTGAACCATTTCACGGTGCCGGTCGACATCAGTGCCGTCCCCCTTTGTCATTAAATTGGGGTTCGTCCTAAGGACCCGAGACAAAACTACTTGTGCGGCCGAAGGCCGAAAGTGAATACACCACAAAGGTTAAACATGTAAGCGCCGCGCAAGTAGTTTTGTCACTGGTCCTAACGTACGTACCCACTCCTACTGCCATTTCGGTTCTTACGGTAGCACTATCAACGAACCCAGGAAGGCAATGTGATGATGGCGCGAAATGGCCATCGTTTGGGGCAGACTCGGTGTGTTGTTTGCTCGTCGCCTTCGCCTGTTAGCTCGTGCACGCTTTGTTCTCGGGCCAAGTCCTGCCGATACTCGGCAGAGTCTGGTCGCGCTTGGTCTGGGGACGATGACAAGCCTTGTGGCGGGTGTTGCTCTAGGTCTTATGACAGATACATTGAGCGAAATGCCAGGCCTTTTGTTGCTGGTACCAGCTGCTATCGGCATGCGCGGCAACATCTTCGGAGCCCTTGGAAGTCGACTTAGCACTTCTATTCATATGGGTACGTTTGGTCTGAGTCGACGTGTCGACACCGTTGTTGGTCAGAACATTCTTGCTTCGATGGTCCTCACGCTGTCGGTGTCGCTGAGTTTGGCAGGCTTGGCCAAGTTGGTGGCAGTGGCTTTTAGCCTGCCTGGGTCAATCTCTTTTTGGGAGTTAGTGCTTATATCAGTCGTGGGCGGGGTGATTTCTTCGCTGGTTGTTTTGGTCGCCACACTTGGGTTGGCGGCTGGCTCCACACGCTTTGGGTGGGATCTCGACAACGTGGCCGCACCACTGGTTTCAGCCATTGGCGATGTGATCGGACTCCCGTCGCTGTGGTTGGCAACGCTGCTAGTGATCTCTTCTAGCGCAAGCATGGCAATGGGTTTGGTGCTGACCTTCATATGTCTCGCTGCCTTGATCATGACCATGAGGTCGGGATTAGTAGATCTGATAGTCATTGTCCGTGAGTCTCTGCCGATTTTGATGGTGGCAGGCATGGTGAGCCTTGTGGCAGGAATTGTCATTGAGAAACGCCTCGACTCTTTCACGGCTTTCCCCGCCCTGTTGGTGCTTTTGCCTGGGTTTCTTAGTTCTGCTGGTGCTTTGGGTGGAACGCTTTCCAGCCGTCTAGCTACCAAGTTGCACCTAGGTCTTGCGGAGCCTTCTGCCGTTCCTTCAATGGCATCTCGTCTTGATATCAGCTTGATTGCGATTCTCTCGGTTCCCGTTTTTTTAGGTAACGCTCTTGTAGCCGAGTTGGCTGCAGGCCTTTTAGGTGTACGGAGTCCAGGGCTGTCGAACATGGTCGGTGTTGCCATGTTTGGGGGAATGCTCGCCATGGTCTTTGTGGTGTTCATTGCTTATTACGGAACCCTTGTCGCAGTGCGCTTGGGGGTAGACCCTGATAACTACGGCATTCCATTGGTGAGTTCATCTGTCGACCTAGTTGGTGCGTTCGCCATCATTCTTGTTGTCGTGGCACTAGGAATCACCTGATATTCGGCCTATCCTGGAGGTGTTGTGGAAGAACGACCACGAAATTTAAGGACCATGCTTTCGGAGGCGAAAGACACTTCTGAGCTCATGGTCGATCTGGCCTACGCTGCGGTGTATTTCGGCGACCCTCAGATGGCCGAAGAAGTAGAAGAACTGGAAGAGCGTCTTTCTGACCTCGTCCATGACATGCGGGCGTTGGCGGTGCTGGCCGTTCGCTCACCGCGTGATGCCGATGCGATGGCTTCGGTTCTTCAGGTCATTTCCTCCATTGAGCGCATTGGTAATGCAGCAGTCGACATAGCGCACATAATCAGTCATCGCCTTGGCATTCCAAGCGAGTTGATCGCTGACCTCTCTGAGGCTGAAGAGGTTTCGCATCGTGTGTTGATTAGAGAAGGTTCACACTTCGCTCATCGTGTGCTTGCTGACTTCGAGTTGCCTGTTGCGGTAGGCATGCGTGTGGTGGCCATTCACCGTGAACGTGACTGGGTTACTGATGTTGGGGGCAATGAGATTTTGGTGCCTGGCGATGTGTTGTTTTTGCACGGGTCGCCTGCGGGAATCGTGCGTTTGCATCAACTTGCTGGCGCTCCAGATTGGACGCCACCGAAGGCCCCTGAAACAGTCATAACCACTGACCTTGATAGAGCTATCGACGTGTTGATTGAGATGAAGAACATCTCAGAGGTTTGTGTTGGGTTGGCATATTCAGCCCTGGTGTTGCGTGACCTGGGTCTTGCCGCTGAGGTAAACCACCTTGAGGATCGTCTCGATGAGATGAAAGAACGCCTTGAAACATGGGTATTGCGTTCGTCTTCAGAGCTGATAGACCCATCGCCGCTTCGAGGTTTATTGCATCTGGCCCAGGCGGCAGAAGAGTTGGGTGACGCTGCCCAACAAATGGTTTGGCTGGTCGAGCGCCACGAGCGGGTTCACCCCATTCTTTCTTTAGCCCTAGGAGATGCTGACGAAGTGGTGGTGCGTCTTCCGGTAGGAGAGGGTTCACGAGTCGACGGAATTCGCTTGGGTGTGTTGCAGCTTGATATCGACCCCGGATTTCATGTGCTCGCTATTCGGCGAGGTGGTCGCTATGTCTATAGGCCTCGTGGGCGTGAGGTTTTGCGTTCGGGTGATGAGGTAATTGCGAGTGGACCTGGAGAAGGTGAAGCGTTGTTGGCTGAGATGTGTGGGTGGCATCTAGTCGAAGATGACGAAACTGGTCGTGACGCGCTCGTCCCGGTAAATGCTCCGTAGGGGTTCCTAGAGCCAGTCGTAACGCTTGAAGATTCGGTAGGCGATGACGGTGATGCTTGCCATAAGTCCGAGGGCAAAGGGGTAGCCATATTGCCAGGAGAGTTCTGGCATATGTTTGAAGTTCATTCCATAAATGCCAGCGATGAGGGTCGAGCCCAGCAGGATGGCTCCCCAAGATGTCATGCGTTTCATCACAAGGTTCATGCGATTTGAGATAACTGCCAAGTGGGCGTCGACAGCGTTTCCGAGGAGTTCACGCTGGCTGTCGATTTGATCAGTGGCTCGTAGCAGATGGTCCAGTACGTCTTGGAGATGCACCAATGTCGGTGTATCAAGAAAACTAACCTCGCCACGAAGCAGCGCACTGAGCACGTCTCGTAACGGGACAATGGTGCGTCGAAAGACCAGCAGTTCTCTTCGTAGCTTCAGCAGTTCTGCCTGAATTACGTGTTCGTGATTGCCGTCAGGGTTGAGCACTAGGTTTTCGAATGCCTCGACGCGATCTTCGAAATCGTCTGCAGCGGCAAAGTATCCATCGACTAACTCGTCAAGAAGGACATAGACCACTAGTCCGACCGTGACTTGGTTTGCTGGTGTCCGTTCAAGTCGGGCAAATGCGACATTGGTCGACCAGTGTTTGTCTTCCTCATTGCGTTCTCGCACCGTAATGACCCATGAGGGACCTATGAAGAGGTCTACTTCTGCCATTTCTTTGGAATAGGCGACAAGAAATGCATGGTCGGGAAAGTGATCGAGTTTGGCTCGCTGCCCATGTTTGGTGGCGTCTTCTATAGCTAGAGGGTGCAGTGAGAATGAAGCAAGCAGGTGATTGAGCTCGGCATCGGTCGGGTCGAGCAAGTCAACCCAAGTCACCTTGTTGTCGTCGGGCTCGTCTGTGTTTTGTTTAGGGGCCTGAACGGAAGTCACCTCGTTTTGGCAGCTGAAGCCATCTGGTCCATACGTATAGAGGGTCATGCTCACTGTCATCAGAGTAGAGGTGGTTGGAGGTAAGGGTTGGACATGGGTTTTCACTTGGCCGGTAGCATCTGCGTCATGAGTAACTCTGCTGAACGTCTGTGTCTGATGACCGTGCATGCGCACCCTGATGATGAAGCATCTAAAGGGGCAGGCACTGTGGCCAAGGCTCACGCTGAAGGCATCCATACGGTATTGGTGTGTTGCACCGGAGGCGAGCTTGGTGACATTTTGAATCCTGTAATGGATCGTCCTGAGGTTCGTGACAATCTCGCCCAGGTCCGGCGCGATGAGCTTATGGAATCGGCAAAGGTCATTGGTTACGACGAGGTCGTATGGCTTGGCTACCACGATTCAGGGATGGATGGGTCGCCGTCAAACAAAGACCCTAAATGTTTTGCTCAAGCCGATCTTGATGAGGCGGTGGGGCGACTCGTTGCAGAAATTCGCCGCCACCGGCCCCAGGTGATGGTGACATATGCCGATGAGCAGTCGGGCTATCCGCACCCTGATCATTTGCAAGTCCATGAGATAAGCGTGGTGGCGTTCGATGCGGCAGGCGACCCCACGGCCTACCCTGAGTTGGGGGAGCCGTGGCAGCCTTCCAAGCTTTACTACACCGTTTGGTCAAGGGCTCGACTTCAGTCCATGCATGATCGTTTCGTTGAGCTGGGGCTGGATTCACCATTTAGTCCTGAGTGGTTTGAGCGGCCAGATCTCGATCACACGATTTCAACCCAGGTCGACATAAGCGACTTTGCCGACATTCGTGGCCGGGCACTGTTAGCTCACAGCACTCAGGTCGACCCCGAGTCACCATTTTGGTTCGGACTTTCTGAAGAAGAAATGCGCAACCTCCACCCCTACGACGACTACTTACTGGCTCGTTCCCTCGTCAATGCCCCTGCACCTGAAGCAGATTTGTTCACCGGTATCTCCTAAGGGCGTGTTCAATCTTCATTGATTCGTTATGGCATGAGATGTAGCAGTACCCTCAATCGCTATGCCACTTTTCGTGAATCTAAAGTCTTGTCTCGTGGGTTTGCTAGTGCTGGGGTCCTTGGTTGGGTGTTCTGACAGTTCCGATAAGTCGGCAGCTAAGACTGAAATAACTAGTCTTTCGACGACCACCACAACCACCATCCCCATTCCACCAACCACCGTCTACGGCACCCCTGACTCCTATGAGCCACCACCTTCGTGGCCAACCGAACCAGGCCTAGGCGACCCCACAACAGTCGACCTCGCATAC
>JBBSKG010000081.1:0-12008 GCA_038256565.1 Acidimicrobiales bacterium
ACTTGGCGTTTCCATCTGTTCAGGCATTGGTTTCACGGTCGCCATATTTGTGACGAACCTATCGTTCTCCGACCCTAATTTGACGGATTCGGCAAAGCTCGGAGTGCTTGTAGCCAGCCTTATTGCGGGGCTTGCCGGGTTCTTCGTTCTCCGCTTGTCCCGGTCGTTCTCTACCCCCAAATCCTGAAGAGAACCAACCTCGATCGCGAGGTTGGTTTGACACCGGGGCTATTCCCGTTTTCCCTGTAGTCCGTGGCTAAGCCTCTCGTAATAGTGGAATCACCCGCCAAAGCTCGCACGATCGCGGGGTTTTTAGGCGACGATTACGTCGTCGAGTCTTCTATTGGACACATTCGTGATCTGCCTCGAAATGCTGCAGATGTGCCTTTGTCGCACAAGGGCGAAGCATGGGCGCGGCTAGGTGTCGATGTCGACAACGGCTTCAAGCCCCTATATGTGATTTCTTCAGACAAGAAGGAACATGTCACCAAACTGAAGCGGCTTATGAAGGATGCAAGCGAGGTTTATCTCGCAACCGATGAGGACCGTGAAGGAGAGTCGATTGCGTGGCACCTTTTTGAGGTATTGAGTCCAAAGGTTCCGGTTCGCCGCATGGTGTTTCATGAGATCACCCGCCCGGCAATCGAACATGCCATTGCCAACCCTCGTGACATCGACCGTCGTCTTGTTGACGCACAAGAGACCCGGCGAATTCTTGATCGTCTCTACGGTTATGAAGTCAGTCCTGTCCTATGGAAGAAAGTCATGCCCAAACTTTCTGCTGGTCGAGTGCAGAGCGTGGCGACTCGCATTGTCGTTGAGCGTGAACGAGCCCGCATGCGTTTCCGCGCGGCGCAGTACTGGGGCATCGATGGCGTTTTCGCTACAGGCACAGGCACTAGTGCGCCGGGAGCATTGATGAACGCAACTCTTGTTTCCCTAGACCATGTTCGTCTAGCAACTGGTAAAGATTTCAGCGAAGACGGCGTAATCAGTCGTGACGATGTGATAGTTCTCGATCAGCCTGGAGCTGAAGCGCTTGCAGCAGAGCTTTCGCCTAGTTCAATGACTGTGCGTTCGGTGGAGACCAAGCCCTATCGCCGCCGCCCCGCCGCTCCATTCATGACTTCGACCCTTCAGCAAGAGGCTGGACGCAAACTACGCATGTCATCTGCTCAGGCCATGCGTACCGCCCAGAGCCTTTATGAGGGTGGGTACATCACCTACATGCGTACTGACAGCACGACGCTGTCAGACTCGGCTTTATCGGCTGCTCGCTCCACCATTTCTGCACGGTATGGTGATGACTATTTGCCAGCCTCCCCTCGGCTTTATGCCAAGAAGGTTAAGAATGCCCAAGAGGCTCACGAGGCGATTCGACCTGCTGGTGATTCTTTTAGAGACCCGCAAGCTGTGGTGGGTGAAGTCGGTCCGGCTGAGGCTCGTATGTACGAGATGATCTGGCAGCGCACGATTGCTTCTCAGATGAATGACGCAGTGGGCGAAACCATGACAGTTCGTCTGGGTGCCACGTCATCATCAGGGCGCGATGTCGAGTTTTCAACTAGCGGCACGGTTATAACATTTCCTGGGTATCAGCGAGCGTATGTTGAGGGAACCGACGACGATGCATCTGCTGAGCCAGCCGAGCAGCGTTTGCCAGCGCTTCGTGAGGGTGACGTGCTCGACACTCAGTCGATGACGCCAGGCGGCCATGAGACGAGCCCTCCTGCGCGTTACACCGAGGCCAGCTTGGTACGAGCACTTGAGGAGCTTGGGGTTGGGCGTCCTTCCACATATGCAGCGACGATCGGGACGATTCAAGATCGTGGCTATGTGTGGAAGAAAGGGACGGCACTGATTCCATCATTTACAGCTTTTGCTGTTGTAACGCTCCTGGAACGCCATTTTCCCGATCTGGTGGACTACGCCTTTACTGCACGCATGGAAGACGAACTCGACGAGATCGCAAACGGTCGCGCTGAATCAGCACCCTGGCTAAGCCGTTTTTATTTTGGGACCGACGGGACTAGCGACAATGCAGCTAGTACCAATGGTGGCGTTGGTCTTAAACGTATGGTGACCGACAACATTGGTGACATTGATGCCCGAGATGTCAGCACCATTCCACTTGGGTTTGATTCAGATGGAGTTGAGGTAATTGCTCGGGTAGGCAAGTACGGGGCTTATCTGATGCGGGGTGAGGAAAAGGCCAACATTCCTGATGACACCATTCCCGATGAGCTAACGGTTGAGCGTGCTCTCGAATTGATTGCTGCGCCAAGTGATGATCGCGTGGTTGGCACCGACCCCGAAACAGGCCTTGAAGTATCTGCCAAAGCTGGTCGTTTTGGGCCTTATGTGCAGCTTGGAGAGTTGGTCGAAGGGTCAAAAGAAAAGCCACGGACTGCTTCGTTGTTCAAGACGATGACGCTTCCGGCCCTTACGCTCGAAGATGCGTTACGGCTCTTGAGCCTCCCACGCGTTGTGGGCGTTGACCCAGCTGATGGGGTTGAGATCACAGCCCAAAATGGTCGATTTGGTCCGTACATAAAAAAGGGCACCGATAGTCGTAGCCTCGATACCGAAGAAGCGCTCTTTACTGTTGATCTTGAAGGAGCCCTCAGCATTTTTGCCGAACCCAAGCGCCGTGGTCGCCAAGCAGCCGCACCTTTACGTGAATTAGGCGACGACCCTGTTTCTGGAAGACCCATGGTTGTGAAAGAGGGTCGTTTCGGCCCTTACGTGACTGATGGCGAGACCAATGCGTCATTACGCAAGGGCGACTCGGTAGAAGAATTGACTGACGAGCGCGCTGCTGAACTTATGGCAGATCGACGTGCCCGTGGACCAGCACCTGGCCGTAAGAAAGCTGCAGCAAAGAAGACTACGGTCAAGCAAACTGCTGTAAAGAAAACACCAGCTAAGAAAGCTGCTGCAAAAAAGGCCGTCGCAAAAAAGGCCGCAGCTAAAAATACAGAGCTTTGATCGCCCGTAAGGGCTTATTCCTCTAAGCTTATAACGTGGTCGAGGTCAACCCTTCAATGCCCGACCCCCTTCCCCGACAAGTTGGATCGAGCGGTCACCTTCTGCCTGATCCTGAACTGCCTGAGCGATCGGCGGTCGTCCGCCTCTTTGGGTCGCATGACTTTTTTCGCTTGTGGATAGCTCAGGTGGTTTCAGCATTAGGCGACTGGATTGGCTTTCTCGCCATTGTGGTAGTGGCAGACCGTGTAGGTGGTTCATCTTCTGGGGCGGCTATCTCCTTGGTAATGACCGCCCGTATGGTCCCAGGTTTCTTCCTTGCCCCAGTTGCTGGGGTTCTTGTCGATCGTTGGAATCGCAAACGTTTGATGGTTTTTTGTGATTTATCACGGGCAGCCGTTTTGCTAACGGTTCCATTCATCGACACCTTGTGGGGTTTGGTGCTGGCGTCTCTCTTGCTTGAAGTTGGAACGCTTGTTTGGTCGCCTGCCAAAGAGGCGTCTGTTCCAAACTTGGTCCCAGCCGATCAGTTAACTGCTGCCAACTCATTGTCACTGGTCGCAGCGTATGGAACCATGCCCATCGCTACCCTCCTATTTGCCACCTTGGCTAAGGGTGCCGAGCGACTTTCTGAGTTCGACGCTTTAGCGACCTTGCGAGTTAATCAAGAGTCGTTGGCTTTGGTCGTTGATGCTGGAACTTTTATGTTGTCGGCGCTGATTATTTCAACCGTTGTTCTGAAGCGACCAATAGTGATGATCGGAAAAGAAGCTGGTGACAAGAATGAGGCAGAGGACGCTGAAGCTTTTGAAGCCATCACCGCTCAGGCGGGCCAGCGCTTGCGGTTTGATCTGCGTCAAACCGCTGACGAACTTCGTGAAGGTTGGAAGTTCATGTTGTCTAACCCCGTTGTGCGTTCAGTTTCACTAGCAATCGGGACGGGACTAATTGGCGGCGGGATGCTCCTGCCTCTTGGTAAGGCATTCTCTCGTAACGTTTTAGATGCCGGTGACGCTGGCTATGGCTTGTTGTTGACAGCACTCGGAACGGGTATGGCCGTAGGCGTATCTATGCTCTCGGTGGTGCAGCGACGTCTGCCCAAGGAGAAAGTGTTTTCTTCTGCAGTCCTTGGTTCAGGTATTGCTTTGCTGGTTGGTTCTTCAGTGTCGGGGCTTACCCCCGCTTTGGTCTTTGTGGCACTGCTAGGTCTTTGTGCAGGTGCGGTTTATGTACTTGGTTTCACGATTTTGCATGAGTCGGTTGCGGACGAGTTTCGCGGCCGTATTTTCTCGAGTCTCTACACTTTGGTGCGTCTTTGCCTTTTGTTGTCGTTCACGGTTGGGCCTTTGTTGGCTGATCGTCTTGACGACCTTGCACCCCACATAGCGAACGGGGTAATTACTTTTATGGGGTTGGAAATTGTTTTATCTGGTGTACGTCTTACCTTGTGGTTCGCCTCTTCCATCATATTGGTGGTTGGCATTGGTTCGATTATTAGGTTCCGTAATGTCGACCACAGTGATGGGCTGAATCTCGGCGACGAGTTGTCATGAAAGACCTGCCTTCATGATCACCGTGAACCGAGGGAAACTCATTGCGTTGGAGGGCGGCGAGGCATGTGGCAAGACAACTCAAACCATGCGTTTGGCCAAACGACTAGGTGCAGTCCTTACCCGTGAACCTGGTGGAACTGTAATTGGTGAACAGATTCGTAACATCTTGTTAGATACTGCTTTGGCTGCACTCGTGCCTCGAACTGAGGCTCTTTTAATGGCAGCGGCCCGTGCTCAACACATCGCCGAAGTCATCGTTCCAGCTCTGGAGGCTGGAACTCATGTTGTTACTGATCGTTTTATTGGTTCGTCGTTGGCCTATCAGGGCTTTGGCCGCGGGCTTGAACTTGATGAGGTGAGATCACTTTCAACCTTTGCTGGCGATGGACTCGATGCCGACATCGTGATTCTTCTCGATATTCCTAAAGATCAGATGGCTGAGCGGTTGAGTAAGCCGACCGATCGCTTAGAAGCAGCCGGTGATGATTTTCACGATCGTGTTTTTGAAGGGTTCAAAA
This sequence comes from Acidimicrobiales bacterium, assembly GCA_038256565.1. Taxonomy (GTDB): domain Bacteria; phylum Actinomycetota; class Acidimicrobiia; order Acidimicrobiales; family CADCSY01; genus JACOTK01. The sequence continues at coordinate 5,057 of JBBSKG010000081.1, forward strand.
TCTTGGCTGCAAATGAGAGCGACCGTTGGTTGGTCGTGGACGGTACTGGAACGCCCGATGAAGTGGAAGCGCGAATTTGGTCGGTTGTTGAAGCTCGATTGAATATTCGTGGCCCGGCAGGACCTAATGAGTCAGGCGGTGAACAGCCATGACCACTACGGCAACATCTGACATCTTTGGCGATGTCATCGCTAGACCCGAGGCGCTTGGGCAACTTCGCTCCGCTCTGTCGAAACCTGTACACGCTTATCTCTTGGTAGGCCCACCTGGTCGAGGGTCTCATGACGCTGCAATGGCTTTTGCAGGGGCGCTTCTTTGTTTAGAAAGTGGTTGTGGCCATTGCAGAACATGTCGCTTGACCCTTGCTGGTGAGCACCCAGACGTGTCGGTCTTTGAACCAGAAGGCGCTTTCTTGTTGCGCTCTGATGCAGAAGAAATCATTAGAGTCGGCGCACGCAGTCCGGTCGAAGGCACTCGAAAGGTTCTGGTGCTTACTGAGTTTCATCGTGTCCGTGAGGTGGGGCCGATGCTGCTCAAGACTATCGAAGAGCCGCCAGAGAGCACGATCTTTGTCATCGTTGCCGATTTGATCGTTCCGGAATTAGTCACGATTGCCTCGCGCTGTGTTCGTGTTCCATTCGACCCGATTCCCGAAGACCAGTTAGTGGCCTTACTCGGTGAGCGTGGAATTGACCAAAACAAGGCTCTTGTTGCAGCTCAGGCTTCGGCTGGAGATTTTGTACGGGCATCGTTGCTTGTTGGCGATGAACATTTAGCGGGCCGCCGTTCATTTTGGACTCAGGTTCCACGTCGTCTTGATGACACAGGGGCGACAGTTGCGGTCTTAACCGAGGAAGCACTTGCCATGGTCGAGGAGGCCGGTGAGCCGCTGCGTCTCGCTCAAGAAGAGACTGTCCGCCAGCTTGAGGCAAGGGTAGAGACATATGGCGAGCGTGGTTCGGGGCGCAAGCAACTAGAAACGAAACACCGTCGCGAACTTCGTCGTAATCGCACGGAGGAACTCCGATTCGGTCTAGCCGTATTGGCAGGCTGCTATCGCGATGTGTTGACATCAGGCAACGGAGCAACTTCAGAGGCCCTTGCGTCGCTTGATGCGATTCAACAAAGCGCTAAGAATCTCGTCCGGAACCCTAACGAGGCCTTACTTCTGCAGGCGCTTTTCTTGGCCCTAAGTCCACTTGCGACTTAAGGGCTAAGGACCAGTGACAAAACTACTTGCACGGCGCTGACATGTTTAACCTCTGTGGTGTATTCACTTTCGGCCTTCGGCCGCGCAAGTAGTTTTGTCTCGGGTCCTAACGAGGGGCTCGGGCTTGTTGGATACGGCGGGTAAGGCGTGGGCGAATGAGTGCTAGGCCCACGAGCACGGGTACGCCCGAGTAGGCGATCCAACGACTGCCTGGAAAGTCATAGGCGTTGGCAAGTTCTCGAGTTTGGGTCAATAACAAGAGCCCTGAAACTGCCAGGCCAAGCAGGCGAGGTGGGAGGAAACGCACCACATAGGCAGCAAGGGGAGCGGCAAGTACTCCTCCGCCAAGCATTGCTAACACCACTCCAATTTCTAGGCCTTTGCCACCGAGTGAGGTCACCAATGAGCCGGCAGATACAACAGCGACGGCAATTTCGGCTGTGTTTACTGATCCAATCGAATAACGCGGCGCCAGTCCTCGTTGCAAAAGAAACGGTGTAACGACTGGTCCCCATGCGCCAACAAGGCCATTAGTGATTCCGCCAGTCGCTGCCGCTATCTCGACACCTCGTTGGTCAAATGATGGAATTTCGCCCGTTACTTCATCTCTCTCGTTGTTTTGATTGGCCTTAGGAAGGGCTTGGCTGAAGCGAAAGAGAATGCGAAAACCAACGGCCATGAGCAACATGGCAAGGAATGGACGAAGTTCATTTCCGTCGACGTTCGCCAAAATTGTCGTGCCAATCAGAGCCCCGAGAGCCCCTGGCCATGCCAGCTTTATAACGAGGCTTCGATCAATGTTGTCGAAACGCCAGTGTGAGATAGCAGCGACCAAACCCGTAGCGACCTTGGCGAGGTTGACCGTGGTTGAAACCGCAGCAGGACTGATGCCAGTACTCAACAAGATGCTCGAAGAGGTTGGCCCAAACCCCATACCCAGCGCACCATCAACCATGGACGCAAAAAAACCCGCGATAGCAACAAGGAGGAGATCACTCATATCCCACTAACTCTACAGACTTAGTAGTGAATGAGCAACGGCTGGTGTGTCTCGGATAGCCGCGTGAAAACCAGGTGGCAGATTGATGCTTTGATGCCTTTAGTTAATGCTAAGATGTCAAGTGTGCGCACAACTATCAGAATCGATGATGATCTGTATCGCCGGGCAAAGACTCGAGCCGCGCTAACTGGACACACAGTGAGCGCGGTTATTGAAGACGCAGTTCGCGAGGCTCTTCGTCCTCGTCGTCGCGACCAAGCCGCAATGCCGGAACTTCCAAGTTTCGGTGGTAGCGGCGTGCTACCTGGAGTCGATCTTTACGACAACGCTGGGCTTCGTGACCTCATGGACGATGGTGAGCCTTTAAATGCGCTGCGTTGATGTCAACATCCTTGTCTACGCCCACCGTCTTGAGTCACCTGAGCATGCTGAGTATCGAGTTTGGTTAGAGGAAGCGCTGAAGGGAAGTGAGCCACTAGGTCTCAGTGACGTAGTGGCCAGCGGGTTTCTCAGGATTGTCACCCACCCTCGCATCTTTCGAGAGCCAACGCCGCTAGATGTTGCAATTCAGTTCATTGATGCAGTGCGAGTGTCCCCAGCGACGATTTCTGTTAATCCTGGAGAGCGACATTGTGAGATATTTAGCAACCTATGTAGACGGGTTGAAGCCAATGGCAACCGCATTCCAGATACGTTTCTCGCAGCGCTCGCAATCGAACAGGGAGCCACATGGGTGACTGCCGACCGCGGGTTTGCTCGCTATCCCGACCTTCGCTGGGTGCATCCACTCGAACGCTGAATCGGTTGGACTGTTCGATGGTGGTTGTGAATGGAGTCGAAACCGGTGCCCTGCAAACGGGGTAGCGGTGGTGTCGCCGCGATAGCCTGATTTGCACGCCCGTGTACCTCAGTCGGCAGAGGGTCTCACTCGTAATGAGAACGTCGTGGGTTCGATTCCCACCGCGGGCTCTCAAAAATTAAAAGGTATGAAAGGACACCATGGCTGATCGCAATAAGTTCACCGATCTGGCGATGGAATACATGCCGTCTCTGTACTCGGCGGCTTTGCGGATGACTCGCAATCCATCTGATGCCGAAGATTTAGTGCAAGAGACCTATCTCAAGGCTTACAAGGGTTTCCACTCCTTTCAGGAGGGCACCAACCTTAAGGCTTGGCTTTACCGCATTCTTACCAATACCTACATCAACCGTTACCGGGCAAAGCAGCGAAGACCTGATGAGACGCATATCGATCAGGACGAAGATTTCTTTCTATACCGCCACCTTGGCGAGCTTGATCCTTCCCTGGCGGGGAAAAGTCCCGAAGAAGAGCTACTTGACCTTTTCAGCAATTCAGAAATTGTCGAGGCCGTTGAGTTGTTGAGTGAGATATTTCGGATACCTGTTCTTCTTGCCGACGTTGAGGGTTTTTCGTACAAAGAGATCGCAGAGATTCTCGACATTCCCACTGGAACGGTCATGAGTCGGCTGCATCGGGGAAGAAAGGCGCTTCAGCGGTTGTTGTATGACTTTGCAGTCGAACGGCGGTTGGTCGATCCCGAGCTGAATGTCGATGTCGATGTCGATGGTGAACAAGACCAGGAAGAGGTAACCCGTGTCTGATATCGAACAAGCGGGTGTATCTGAATGTGGAGACGATCTTTGTTTGGAGTCCCTCAAGGAACTTTATGTGTTTATTGATGGGGAGCTGACTGAAGAGCGCCGTGTCATCATTCGCAGTCACCTCGACGAATGCGGGGGTTGCGTTGAGGCTTTCGACTTCGAGGTTGAGCTTCGCCAAGTTGTTTCAAAGTGTTGTAGCGAGACTGTTGTGCCTGAACACTTGCGTCACCGCATCGCCCTTGCCATTGAGTCGTTTAGCGATGATGACGAAGAGCCCAATTGAATCGTTAGAGGCGGCGGCGAGAAGCCAGTTGCAACTTTTATCTGTGGGTGAGCCTACGATGAGGAGATGAGTCCTATGATTGCTGCTGAAGTTTGGCACTACTGGGTTGGCGTGTCGTTGTTTGGCGGGGCCGTACTTGCTGCGGTTTCGACACTTGCTGGCTATCTGAAGCTCCAGTCAACCAAGTTCCCCCGCCGGTCCGAGTAGTCAGACGGGTGCACAACACGGGTGCGGTGGGTGCGTGACGCCTGAGCCGATTGCCTGGGATGTGGCCGAGAAGGTCGCCGTCCGCCTTGCAGGGCTTGATCCTTTCTCGGTCTCGTACCATGCGCACTCGCTAGTTCCTGACTTCACAGAGTTGACCGCCGAGGCCGAAGCGTTGGTTGCTGATGCTACGGGTCTTGTTTCGAGTTCAGGGCCAGCTCGTGTGCGAGTTGTTGACAGAGCTGGGTGGGTTCGTGCCAACGTTTCTTCGTTTCGTCGTCTCTTGTCGCCATTGTCTGGTCGTATGGCCGACAAGATGACTACCGGCCTTTTCGGTGGCCGAGTAACTCGGCTGGTGGCAGGTGCAGAACTAGGCGCACTCTTGGGCTGGATGTCTGGGAGAGTCCTTGGCCAATATGACTTGTTGGTTGTTGATGATGAGACGGCCATCGATCAAGACATCGTTTATTACGTGGGGCCAAATATTTTGGCCCTTGAGAAACGTTTTGCGTTTCCCCCTCGTGAGTTTCGATTGTGGCTGGCGTTACACGAGGTGACCCATCGTGCCCAGTTCACCGGGGTTCCATGGTTACGGCCGCACTTCTTAAGTCTGGTTGAGGCAGGTCTTGGGCCAGTCAACGTTGACCCAGCTCAATTAACCGCAGGGCTCCAGCGCCTTGGTAAGGCTTTGCGAACAGGGGCTAATCCTCTTAAAGATGGAGGGCTGGCAGCGTTTATGGCTACTCCTGAACAACGAGCGGTCATTGAAGAAATTGGCGGAATGATGAGTTTGCTTGAGGGTCATGGCGACGTGACTATGGACCGTGCTGGGGCCGATCGCATTCCTTCTGCCGACCGTTTCAGTCGTGCCCTTCGCCAGAGGCGGGCATCGGTAACGGGCATTGCTCGTCTGGTGCAACAACTCATTGGTCTTGAGGCAAAGATGGCCCAGTACGAATTGGGTGAAAAATTTGTCTATGCGGTGGAGCATGCTGGGGGAACAGAGCTGTTAGATCGTGCATGGCATGGGCCTCAATGGCTGCCGTCTATGACTGAGATTCGTGAACCTGGATTGTGGATTAAACGTGTTCAAAGCGCACAGGCGGTTTGATGATTGGTTCATTGACCGATCACCTTCTTCAGCGTTGCACCTTCCCCCAGTCGGAAACCATGAGTTATGCCGCCGTTTCAGGGGGAGCCGATTCGCTTGCGCTACTTGTGTTGGCAATAGCGACAGGGTGCCAAGTCACAGCCGTGCATGTAGACCACGGTTTACGTGCGGGTTCGACAGACGAGGCCGAGGTTGTGCGCCAAGCCGCTGAACGATTTGGAGCGAGTTTTCGAGCTGAGAGCGTCGAGCTTGAGCAAGGTCCCAATCTTGAAGCTCGGGCACGTACGGCCAGGCGAGCAGTTATGCCTGAAGGCGTAATGACTGGTCACACCGCAGACGATCAGGCAGAGACGGTTTTGTTGAATCTCTCAAGGGGGACGGGCCTCGACGGGTTGGTGGCAATGCATCCCGGGCCTACCAAACCAATCCTGGCTCTTCGACGTAGTGAAACAGAAGCATTGTGTGCAGAGCTTGGGCTTGACCCTGTTGACGACCCTTCAAATCGAGACCCTGCCTTTACTCGCAATCGGGTTCGCCACGAGGTATTGCCTCTGCTTGACGATGTGGTGGGCCGAGACGTAGCAGCGCTGATTAGCCGAACAGCCTCGCTGCTTGGTGATGATGCAGCTTTTTTGTCCTTGCTTGCAGAAGAGATCGACCCAACTGATGCCAAGGCTCTTGCGGCTGCTCCACTTCCATTAAGTCGTCGCGCTGTGCGCCGTTGGCTCGCCACAGAGAACCCGCCTTACCCACCTGAGGCTGCTGTTGTTGAACGCGTGCTAGCTGTTGCTAGCGGACTGGTTCGGGCTACGGAGGTGGGTGGGGGCCGAAGTGTCAGAAGAGGCAATGGGCGTCTCCGTCTTGAGCATGTAAACAGGTCGTTGACACAGCGGGGTAGGCCTGTTAGGAATTCGGGGTGAGCCAGTAGACTATGACAATAGGAGATCCTAGTGAAGAGTAAATCGCATCTTTCGGTATCACTTACTCTTGGTCTCTTGGTCTCTTGGCCTCTTGGCTTCTTGGCTTCTAGCTGGCACATCCGCCGCATCTATACCAGAGAAGGAACAACCTGCTGAACAAGCAGCTAGTGCATTGGCAGATTTGAGACCTGTTTCAATCCCTGTTGCTAAGACGATGCCAGCGGCCGAGGAGGGGCAGTCTATACCTGCTTCGTCAATAGACCCCAGTTATGTGAGGCCCGAACTGACCATCTCTGATGCAGGTATTGAAATGGGAACTGAAGTTTCAGATGATGGAGTTTCCGTTCTACTTGACAATGATGCGCGAGCATTTTTTGGCCCACGATACGGAGGTTCCTGGGTCGAAGGAGTGGGTACCTCAAAGCATTTGGTAATTGGTGTTGTCAGGCCCAATCCTTCCGATGAGTTGTGGTTTAAGACTAAATCCACCAATGCTCAATTACGTGAAACTAAGTACGCTCTTTCTCAACTTGATGAGTGGACAGATAGAGCAACAGCCATAGCTCAGCGACTCCGCTTGGTCGCAATGATTGGATCCAAT
>JBBSKG010000082.1:0-11976 GCA_038256565.1 Acidimicrobiales bacterium
CACAAACGCCTGCCCCCGCGGCATCAAGATCACCCAAGCCATCCAAGAAGTAAAACGGGCAATCCTCTACGACCAGATCTAGCAGGACTTCGTTTAACGAACTCCGAAGACCTCGTTTTTGTTTTTGCAATCACACAAATAGCTGGCCAGTCGCGTGATATGTTGCTCAAAGAAGGAGTGACAAGAGTCACTGGCGAATACTCTGGATGTCCCAGCAGCGCCACAACTCACCCCACTTGGCTGGTTTATTCATGATAAAAACCCCCCGCTTGCCGGCCTGGCTTGCAAATAGCACCCGTTGCGCAACCCTCTTGATGGTTGTGTCACTGTTGATTGCCACAAGTGGAACGGTTCTTGCCTTATCGCATACCTCGCTGGCCTCGGCTCCTGATTCAGATCTTGCACTCAGCCGAGTTTCCGAGCACCTCCTTCCTCCTGATACGACTCCGGCACCGAGTGCTCCTCAAACGATTAGTCCTTCTGTTAACGAAATAGCTCTTCCTGCCCCATCTGCAGACTCCGTCCCTCCCACGACGCTTGCTCCTATTTCCTCCAAGGTTTCTGCTGCCAGCCGTCCCCAAAGTGCAGCGCTTTTAGGCCGAGGTGCTCTCCCCGTGGGCAAAGGCATGTGGCTCTACCTTCCAGAACGGGTTGAGGGTGGCAATGTCGATGCACTCGTGGCACGAGCAACTTCCGTTGGCCTTACCCACATCTATGTGCGCATGGGGTCATCACGCTCTGGCTTTTACGCTGGCCCTTATCTCGACCAATTGCTCGGCAAGGCTCACGCTGCGGGCATTCGTGTGTATGGCTGGGACTTTCCCTATCTCGAAAACATCAATGTTGATATCGATCGTGCCTTGTCAGCTATGTTGCACACCACACCCGATGGTCATCGCATCGACGGCTTTGCGCCAGACATCGAAACTACTTCTGAAGGCACCAACCTCAGTGCAGAGACCGCCGGGGCCTACAGCGAGCAACTTCGAGCGGCAGTAGGCACTGGCTATCCACTAATTGCTGTAGTGCCTCGACCTTCGTCATACATGAAGGTAATTTTCCCTTATCAGGCAATCATTCCTCATTACGACGCCGTTGCCCCAATGGTTTATTGGCTTAACCGCCAGCCTGAAACCGATGCCGGATCAGCCGTGGCATATTTCCGTGACCTCTTTGGCAAGCCTGTTATCCCTGTAGGTCAGGCATATGACGGCGGACCAGAAGGCGGACGCCCTGGACCTCCACCGCCTGATGAGATCAACCGTTTCCTCGTTGCTTCTGAAAAAGCAGGCGCTATCGGAGCTTCCTTTTGGTCATGGCAACACGCCGACCAACTCATATGGGACGCAATTCAGGCCGCCCCACAATTCCTCTGGGCACCCAAGCCCCCTGCTGAACTAAGTGCAAGCCAAATTCGTGCGCTTCAATCACTGCTTGCACAACTCGGCTATTCGGTAGTTCCAACTGCCGCATGGGACGAATCAACAACCGCTGCAGTTTCTGCAGTGCAAAAGTCCCACTCCCTTAGTGTCACCGGCACTCTCGACCCAGCCACCATCGCCGCCCTTCTAATGCCCATATCCCCACCCCTGCCCTAACCCTCGTCAAGCCTCAGTAAGTAACTCGCAAGGGCATTCCCCCTCGTGATCGCGGTGTATGGCTTTCTCAGTGAACGGTTAGCCCAAATAGTTGCGCTACTGCGAGTAAGTCTGTGTTGGTTTTTTCAATCGATAACCGTTCAGTCACACGAATGATTGTGCGATCAAAAATTGCCCAACACTCAAAACTTTCTCGCTAACGAGATACGTAACGAATACCACTCGATGATCCGTTTAATAACTCTCCGGAAGCGCCAACCACTGGCAATGCCTCCAGGTTGCATCTTTCCGTCTTCCCAGTCTCGTCTTACGAGGTCGACCAAGTTGGGATTCGGCCTAAAGCGTGCCAACGTCTCTGCAAAACACGCTTCAAGGGTTGACCCGAAATAAGTGGTTTCGTAGTCAGCATTAAATGAGTCAAACCGATTTCTACCGAAGGGGTTATTGTCGTCAACTCTCTTAAGGAGGGAGGAATCACCACGGGACTCGCGACTAACACTCCAAATGCCATCTTTGGAAGGAGTGGCTATAGCGATCTCGCTATGCAGCATCAATAAAAGACCGGGCCGCCGCCAGAACTGCCTTACTGTCGCCAGATGCAATCACGTCTGCCGGGGCTTCATCATCGAGTTGAGGGTTCATTCCTATGAACCAAGCCCGAACGGTGTGATCGTCGTCACCGCTAAGAAGGAGACGAGCTACTTGGTATGCGACGCGCAAGCGTCGTTCGGAATCATCTCTAGGCAACGAACTTCCCGACTTCCAACGGCTGATCGTTGAAACATCGGCACCGACCATGTGAGCAGTCAAAGGAGCCCCAAGAAGATCAACCAGAAAGCCTGTGATGGAGCTAACGGACTCGGACACAGACTGACGATGCGCCTGCTGACTCGCTAATGACGCTGATTGGACTTCGCCCGTCATATGTCGACCAACTTATATGGGACGCTGGGAAGCTAAAGCCCCCTTCTGGTGCCCATTTCCCCACCCCTGCCCTAACCCTTTACCGAACTTATTTTCCGTAACTCGAGGGGGTTTACTTCCGTAACTCGAGGGATGGGCTGGACCACTCTAGCCAGGCCGTTCCGTGGGCTCCGTGGGAGGTAGTTATATCTAATAGGTGACGTTCTACCTGTTGAGGGCTCATATTTTGCAAAGCTGGAAGCAAGACTGGGGCTCTGTGTTTTGGAGCAAAATGGAGTTCGACATCGCCTAATTGAAAAGATTGGGGAAGTGTAGATAGATCGGGACACCAGGTTGGCTGGCCAGCAAAGCATGCGGTCCCATCAGGGTTGAGTTGCCAGGTGGTGCCGTCATCAAGTGTGCCTCCGCCCCAACACCATGCCCCAGCTCGCCAAGGCGGAAAACCCCAGATGTGTTGGCGTTGGCCCCAGCCGTCGATGGCTAAGGTCTCCGAGCCAATCAGCACTTCACCATGCACGCGACACATCATTTGGTAACCCTTGAGATTAGGTAACTCGAAACTTGCTACTGGCCAGGTTGTTTCCCATTCGAGATCAAAGCCCATTCCAGTACGATCACCCCGTGCTTGGCCAAGTGCCTCTTTGGGGTCATCAAGCTCAATGGCAAATGCTTCTAGGCCGACCGACCAATGGTCAAAAGGCGTTTCACATACGGCATCAGCCCATAGTCCTTCGCCCCTCACGCCAATGCTGTCGGTCTCACGCACAAGCGGAACTTCATGATCTACAAGGTGAACAAGAGGGTGACCCTTGCGAACCAAACACCCCCAGACGGGGGCAAGCCCTTGAGAGGGTTGACGACCAAGGCGCAGACTTGCCCCAACATCGCCGTCAGTCGAGATGAAATCGAAGTGCCATGATTCTTCCCAGTCACCTTCCAAACCGTCCAGCGAATCATCCTTAAGACGGTGTCTACCCTCATCGCTGGCAACAAGGCCATCTGGCAAAGAGCGTGCAGAGCCAGTAGCCATGGTTGGATCGTACCGGCATGCAAACATGGGGCATGCCTCGATTCCTAAGCCCTGAGTGGATTGCCCAAGCTCATGCTGCCGCCCAAGTCAGTAAGACCCTTGCCGAAGCCACGGCTAGCGTAAAGATAACGATTCAACAAAACGTGACGGGCACGCCCGATGGCGATATTCACTACGTCATTCGTGTCGACCATGGCAAGGTGGAGATCGCCGAAGGCATTGACTCTCAAGCCACCATTTCATTCACCCAAGATTGGGAAACTGGCGTAGGCATGAGCAACGGAAGCCTCTCGGCTCAAGACGCTTTCACCGCCGGACATCTCCGAGTCGGCGGTGACATCCAAGCGATGATGGAAGTACAAGACGCTTTCGCCGAGCTAGACGATGTATTCGTCGAACTCCGCATCACCACTACTTATTGAAAGCGGTCAAAGACTCACTTAGGACCCGTCCTTAACCGAGGAGGCCTAGGCCCTGTACTGCTTCGCGTTCCTCGACTAGTTCGGCTGCTGATGCGTCAATGCGAGTTCGGGAGAACTCGTTGATTTCAAGCCCTTGCACGATGCTCCATTTGCCGCCGGAGGTGGTGACTGGGAATGACGAGATGATGCCTTCTGGCACGCCGTAAGAACCGTCGGAACATACTGCCATCGATACCCAGCTATTGGCAGGAGTGCCCGCAACCCAATCACGCACATGGTCAGATGCAGACGAGGCCGCAGATGCCGCAGATGAACTTCCCCGAGCCTCAATAATGGCTGCGCCACGTTGTTGCACTGTGGGGATGAAATCTTTTTCTAGCCAACTCTCATCGTTGATGAGTTCGGCAGCGTTCTTTCCGTCAACTTCAGCGTGGAAGATGTCTGGGTACTGGGTTGCAGAGTGGTTGCCCCAAATCGTCATGCGAGTGATGTCAGCCGTGGGCGTGTCGGTCTTAGCCGAAAGCTGTGCCAACGCACGATTGTGGTCAAGGCGGGTCATGGCGGTGAAACGACTTGAGTCGATAGCAGGGGCGTTACGCATGGCAATCAAGCAGTTTGTGTTGGCGGGGTTACCGACCACGAGCACCTTGATGTCATCGGCAGCATTGGCCGAAAGCGCCTTGCCCTGAACCGTGAAGATGGCACCGTTGGCCTCTAGCAACTCAGAACGCTCCATGCCCTTGGTGCGAGGACGAGAGCCAACCAGCATCGCTATATTTGCACCCTCGAAAGCACGATTGGCATCGTCAGTTTGCACGATTCCTGCCAATAACGGAAACGCACAGTCGTCAAGCTCCATGGCGACGCCAGCGAGTGAGGGAAGCGCTGGAGTGATCTCTAACAGTTGCAAAATCACGGGCTGATCGGGGCCCAACATGGCTCCAGAAGCGATCCTAAAAAGCAGGCTGTAGCCAATCTGGCCAGCAGCTCCGGTAACAGCGACACGAACGGGAGGTTTCACGTCAGTACTCCTAAATGAAAGGGAAAGATCAGCAACAATGAGAACCTAGCGACTTTACCCTTCGAGTAGAAATACGACCTTTTCGCTCAGACCCCGCCGACTAACAGACTCAGGCAACTCAGAGCATCAAGGCTTTTACTTCGAGGAACTCCTCCAGGCCGTGCACACCAAGCTCACGACCGTGACCTGACTGCTTATAGCCACCAAAGGGTGCCATAGGGTTGAAGCTGCCGTCATTGACTGTGACTTGCCCGGCATCAATTCGCTTGGCGACGCGGGTAGCACGCTCTTTGTCGGCGCTGTACACCCCGGCGTGTAGGCCGTAGATGGTGTCATTAGCAATACGGATGGCATCTTCTTCATCGTCGTAAGGAAGAATCGACAGCACCGGCCCAAAGATTTCTTCCCGGGCAATAGTCATGTCGTTAGTCACGTTTGAAAACACTGTGGGTTTTACGAAATAACCCTTGTCGAGACCTTCTGGCTGTTCAACGCCACCGGTAACCAACGTTGCACCTTCATCGATTCCCTTTTGAATATAGGAACGAACCCGGTCTTGTTGAGTCTTCGAAACAAGCGGCCCAAGACGGGTGGTGGGCTCAAGCGGATCGCCAGGCTTATAAGCCTCAGCGGCAGTCTTTACAAGCGCTACAACCTCGTCTTGTTTGTCACGAGGCACCAGCATGCGAGTCCATGCGATACAGGTCTGGCCCGAGTTGATATAGCAATTTCCAACTCCAGCCTTGACCGCATCAGCAAGATTGGCGTCATCAAGAATGATGAAGGGCGACTTGCCACCAAGTTCGAGTGCAACGCGCTTTACCGTTTGCGAAGCAACTTCGCTGACGCGCTTTCCAGCAGCGGTTGAGCCCGTAAAAGAAACCATGTTGACCTCAGGGTGCGCTGCGATTGCTTCGCCAACGATGGGGCCGGTGCCAGTAACGAGGTTGAACACGCCAGCAGGTAAGCCGACTTCTTCGATGATCTCAGCCAGAATGAACGCATTAAGCGGGGCAACTTCGCTTGGCTTGAGCACGACGGTGCAGCCAGCGGCGAGGGCGGGAGCAATCTTGGCGACGATCTGATGGAGGGGGTAATTCCAAGGTGTGATGCAACCAACGACGCCCATTGGTTCACGCACAATCAGGCTGGAACCGAGCTTTTCTTCAAAGGCGTAGTTCTCCAAGATCGAGGTATAAGACCCCATGACCATGGCGGGAAGGCCAGCTTGGACCATGACCGACAAGGTCATGGGCATGCCCATTTCTTGGGAGACCACTTTGCCGATCTCTTGCATGCGAGCCCCGAGACCTTCTTGGAGACGCTGAATGTACTTGCCACGCTCTTCTCTGGGGGTGGCTGCCCAAGCAGGAAACGCCGCACGCGCCGCACGCGCTGCACGGTCAACATCTTCAGCTGAACCATTGGGAATATGGCCGATTACCTCTTCGGTGGCCGGGTTGATGACATCGATGGTCCCCTTGCCAGTGGAAGGAACCCAAGCCCCGTCAATGAAAATATTGTTGTGCTCGTACATATAAGCCCCCTTGTGAATAGCCCTGATGAGACGATACACCCAAGTTGTATTATCCAGTCCAGAAAAATGCTGGTGGCTATTCGTTTACAAGCGGTCGATAATCGCAGAGGCGAACTCAGAACACTTGACTTCGGTGGCACCATCCATGAGGCGAGCGAAGTCGTAGGTAACGATTTTATCGGCAATGGTTGCTTCAAGAGCGGTGATGATGTCATCGGCTGCATCTTTCCAACCAAGGTGTTCAAACATGAGCACTCCCGACAACAGGACCGAACCAGGGTTCACCTTGTCTTGTCCTGCGTATTTGGGAGCGGTTCCATGAGTTGCCTCGAAGATGCCGTGCCCAGTCACATAGTTGATGTTTGCCCCAGGAGCAATGCCGATGCCGCCAACTTGAGCCGCAAGTGCATCTGACAAATAGTCACCGTTGAGATTGGTAGTAGCAATAACATCAAAGTCGGTCGGACGGGTCAAGACTTGTTGCAAAGTGATGTCGGCAATCGAATCTTTAACGAGCACTTTGTCGCCTGGTTTACCGTCACAGTCATCCCAACCAACGGCCACATCGGCGAACTCTTCACGAACAAGGTCATAGCCCCAACTACGAAACGCTCCCTCGGTGAACTTTTGAATGTTGCCCTTGTGCACCAAGGTCACGCTCTTGCGTCCATGTTCAACTGCATATTGCACAGCAGCGCGAACGAGTCGCTTTGAGCCTGTAGTCGAGATCGGCTTGATACCAATACCTGAGTCATGGCGAATATCCCAACCGAACTCGTCATGAAGAAAGCCAATCAGCTTGGCAACTTCTTTGGTGCCTGACTCAAGCTCAAGACCGGCATATACGTCTTCGGTGTTCTCACGAAAGATCACCATGTCAACAAGTTCGGGGTGCTTTACGGGCGATGGAACCCCAGTAAACCAACGGACCGGGCGCAGACATACATACAGGTCGAGAATCTGGCGAAGTGCCACGTTCAGGCTACGAATGCCGCCGCCAACTGGAGTAGTCAGGGGACCCTTGATGCCAACTAGGTATTCACGGAAATCAAGAACCGTCTGCTCGGGCAGCCAATCGCCTGTTTCGTTGAAGGCTTTCTCGCCAGCGAGCACTTCTTTCCACGCGACTTTGCGCCCATGCTTGGTAGCTGCAGCGTCGAGCACGGAGCGAGCTGCTGGCCAAATGTCAACCCCAGTTCCATCACCTTCAATGAAGGGGATGATGGGTTCAGTAGGAACGTTAAGGGTGCCGTCAGCGGCAAGGGTGATCTTTTCGGCCATGGGCCGCAGTCTATGACCGCACCGCCCATGAACGACATTATTGCTTTACAGACAGGGCCTAAAGAGAGAGGTTTGCGTAAATTTCTCGGGTCGCGGTTGAGCGGTTGAGAGTGTAGAAGTGTAGACCTGGGGCACCGGCATCTAGGAGTTCTTGGCAAAGTTCGGTGGCTACTTCAACGCCGATGCGACGCACCTCGTCTGGCTGGTCGGCCACGCCACGCAGGCGTTCGGCAAATGAGTCGGGGAAGGCTGCACCTGAGAGTTGTGCGAAGCGTTCGATCTGTCCAAGGTTTGTTACGGGCATGATGCCTGGAAGAACTGGCTTGTCGACCCCGAGCGCCGAGAGGTCATCGACCATTTGCAAATAGTCGGCTGCTTGAAAGAAGAATTGGGTGACGCCGAAATCCGCGAGGGTCAGCTTTGCTGCAAGGTATCGTCGGTCATCAGCCAAGTCGGTTGAACGAGGGTGACCTTCCGGATGTGCAGCAACGCCAATTGAAAAAGCACCACGTTCTCTAATCAGCCCAACAAGTTCATGTGCGTAGTGGAAGCTGTCTGAAGAGTTGTCGGCGGCGGCGTCTACTAATGGGTCACCAGCGAGAGCCAGGATGTTTTCTACGCCCGCTTCGTTGTAACCATCGATGATGTCGACCAACTCGTCACGTCTGTGTCCAACACAAGTGAGATGCGCCATGGGTGTCATCGAAGTCTCTCGAAGAATGCGCACAACGATGTCGCGGGTGCGCTCGCGTGTACTGCCACCAGCCCCGTAGGTGACCGATACAAAGGTGGGGTTCAATGGCTCCAACTCAACGAGAGCTTTCTCAAGAGCACGCTCTGCTTCGTCAGTCTTTGGTGGGAAGAACTCAAATGAAATACAACGTTGAACTGCCAACAGCTCATGAATCTTGGCCATGGTTAACGCTACTTTCCGATCGATTTCGAAGAAGCGCTGGCACGTTCGGAGGCTGCGACCGTGTTGGCCAACAGCATTGCCACCGTTGTTGGACCTACTCCTCCTAGGCGTGGGGTGATCCACCCAGCCACTTCGGCCACAGATTCGTCAACATCAGAGACCAAACGTTTGCCTTCCCATGTGATGCCACCGCCAATAACAGCCGCTCCAGGCCGCACCATATGGGGTTGTATCAAGTTAGGACTTCCTGCTGCCCCAATCACTATGTCGGCGCGCTGAGTGTGTTCGATCCAATTCGGCACTCCGGTATGCACGACCGTGACCGCGGCATTGGCATGAGGTCGCTTAAGAGAGAGCAGTAACCCAAGAGGTCGACCAAGTGTGACGCCTCGTCCGACGATCACAACATGACGTCCAGCAACCGGAACTTCATAGTGCGCAAGTAGAGCCTGAATGCCTGCAGGCGTACACGGCAATGGCCCCTCGGCTCCCATGACCAAAAGCCCCAGGTTGGCTGGGTGCAAGCCGTCGGCGTCCTTCATGGGGTCAATGGCTGTGAGAACTCTGCTCTCATCGATTCCGTCTGGCAAAGGGAGTTGCACAAGGAAGGCGTGCACGCTTGGGTCTGTGTTGAAACTCTCAACCGCGACCAACACGTCGTCGGTGGTGGCATCTGCACCAAGACGACAATCTGATGAGACCAACCCAACCAGAGCGCATGCCTCATGTTTCTTACGCACATATCCAGCACTTGGTGGGTCGTCGCCAACAAGGATCGTGCCGAGTCCGGGGACGATACCTTGGCTAGCTAAAGCTTTGACACGGGCCTCTAAATCGCCAAACACACGGTCGGCAACGGGTTTACCTTCAAGCAAAATGGCGCTCATTAGTGCAAAAAATGCCTTTCGCCTGTGAAGATCATGGCAATTCCATGTTCATCGGCAGCCGTGATGACCTCGTCATCGCGTACTGAGCCTCCGGGTTGAATAACCACCGCAACTCCAGTGGCTGCGGCTGCATCGAGTCCATCTCTGAAAGGATAGAAAGCGTCGCTTGCGCACGCTCCGCCGGCTGCTCGACCGTTTGCTTTCTTGGCAGCAATCTCACCTGACTCCACACGGTTCTGTTGGCCCGCCCCAATGCCCCAGGCAACATGATCTTTCACCATGACAATGGCGTTTGACTTTACGTGCCCACACACTCGCCAAGCTATCTCGGCATCACTCCATTGTTCAGGTGTTGGCTGAGCTTTAGTTACTACTCGCCACTCATCACGGGTGGCCACAAAACCTGGGGCATCTTGTACTAGAAACCCGCCAGTGATCTGTCTCAGTTGCAGCCGATCAACCTGAGGTGCACTGGCCTCTAAGAGACGAGTGTTTTTACGCTTTGCCACCAAACGTTCGACGACACCGGGCTCATAGCCAGGAGCGATGACCACATCGGCTTGGGCCGCATTGACCATTGCTTCGACCGTGGCATTGTCGATGGGACGATTCAACGCGACTATGCCGCCAAATGCAGAACGCTCATCGCAAGAAAAAGCCCGTTCGTAAGCGGTCGCAAGGTCATGGGCAATTGCGACACCACAAGGGTTGGCATGTTTGACGATGACAGCGGCGGGCTTGTCACCGAGGTCGTGAACAAGGTTCCATGCCGCATCGGCGTCATAGAGGTTTAGATACGAAAGCGCCAACCCAGCGTGTTGCACAACGTCATCCCACCAACTGGTTTCGCCTATTGCGCGATAACGAGCACCACGCTGATGTGGGTTCTCTCCATATCGAAGGTCTTGCACACGCTCAAGCGCAAGGTGCACAGTCGGTGGCAACCCGGTTGACTCTTCGGTCGCGTTTGTCTCATCTGCATTGGTCTCGTCGAGCCACCCCACGATGGCTGCGTCATAGGCCGCTGTATGTGCAAAGGCTGCACGAGCCAACCTTCGTCGAGTCGTTGGCGAAAGGCCACTTGCCTTGGTAGTGCGCAACTCATCAAGAACAGCGTCGTAGTCAGCGGGGTCTACGACTATGGCGACCGAGTCATGATTCTTCGCAGCGGCACGCACCATGGTCGGCCCACCAACGTCGATCATCTCGATCGATGGATCAGCACGAAACGGATAGAGATTGCAGACCACAAGATCTATAGGCGTAATGCCCCGAGCTTCAAGATCAGCCATGTGTGTGGGCTTTGAACGGTCGGCAAGAATGCCACCGTGAATGATGGGGTGAAGCGTTTTGACTCGGCCGTCGAGCATTTCGGAGGCACCTGTGATCACGGCAACTTCAGTCACTGGCACAGCGTTGTCGGATAATGCTTTTGCGGTCCCGCCGCTAGAAACCAATTCCCAACCCAATCCAACCAAGCCCTTAGCGAACTCGATAAGACCGGTTTTGTCGTAGACCGACAGGAGGGCTCTCACGAAAACTTCCCTTCTACAAAAGCGTTGATGGTTGCGGGGTATAGATCGCGCTCAACTATTTTGATGCGCTCGTGCAGCACCTCAAGCGTGTCATCGCTGAGCACGGGAACAAATTCTTGGGCAAGTATCGGGCCAGCATCGACCTCATCAATTGCAAGATGAACCGTGCAGCCAGTGACTCTAACTCCAGCGTTCATGGCTTCTTCTACGGCGTGCCAGCCGGGGAATGCGGGCAACAGAGAAGGGTGCGTGTTGAGAATACGTCCGCCATAAGCATCGTGAATGGGCTTAGCCAAGATGGTGCCAAACCCTGCCATGACAACCAGCTCGACCTCGTGTCTTCCAAGCGCATCAAGCACTCGGTGGGTATAGGCAACTCGGTCAAAATCGTCTCCGTACGAATCACGCTCTACCAACTCGACGTCAACTCCTGCCCGACCCGCAACATCAGTGGAACGACAAGTCCGGTCGACGATTACGACGACCACATCACGACATTCAGCCAAAATCGCCTCGAGAATCGTTCCAGTTCCCGACGCCAAAACCCCGATTCGCACGTCACTAACGCTATCAGCGCACTGATCCGAGCCAGCTAAAGGTCCCGCGCGGGAAGCACCAGCTTCAACCAGGGCCTCGGCGCAAAAGCTTGACGATAAAGCACTCGGGTGCCGTTTCCGACCCCTTCGAGGGTGCGATGGTCCTCCTGAAGGGCACTACAGGCAATTGCGTTTAACCCGACATTGCTGATCGTCACGGGGTTGGAAGCGACAAGAACCAGTCGCTCATTTCGCGTATCAGAACGGGTATTGCTGCATCAAAGCTAGA
>JBBSKG010000083.1:0-11942 GCA_038256565.1 Acidimicrobiales bacterium
TATCAACCCAGGCCATCCACCTATAGCAATGAGCGTCGCCAAGGCCTCGATCGTCAGGCCAGAGTCACCGGCTCGTACAGATTCCCCCTCAAACAGACCCCCGAGCGACACTGCCGAAGTGCTATGACCACTCTCCTGTAAACTCATCGGACGCATGCGCAAACGGGTAATACGCATCGCTCCCGTGTGGCGAGTGTTCTCATCGGCAGGCACGGCGGATCCAGTCAAAATGAATTGCCCAGGTTCCCCTCGCTGATCTACTGCTCGACGAACGTGGTTCCACAAAGAAGGTTGAGTTTGCCACTCATCAAGAAGTCGAGGAGTAGGGCCATCGAGAACCAAGGTGGGGTCAATCGCCATTGCTTGTTGTGCATTGAGATCAACATCAAGATATACCTTGCTCGCTGCTGCCCGTTCAGCAGTCGCCGTCTTTCCACAAGCGCGCGGCCCTTCGATAAGCACCGCTCCTGTTGTGCGAAGTCGCCGTTTCAACTCTTCGTCAACAATTCGATTCTGATACATCAGTTAGGCCTTAGCATATCGACCTGGTAAATGTAACAGTTTCAACCGGGTAAATGTAACAATTTCAACCGGGTAAATGTAACAATTTCAACCGGGTAAATGTAATGCTTAGGTAGCTCAAAATCCTCCTGGTCAATTCTTGACCAAACTGGTAGGGTTTTAGGTAAGAAACAACTCTTTCACTTTCCCAACCCAGTGAACGAAGTATCAGCCCGACTGGTGGCAGCTGGGGTTGTGGCGTTGTGCGCCGCCATTTTGTTGCTCGATCAACCCTTCCTGTTCATTCTGCTGGCCTATGGATTCGTGGCTCGCGTGCTGACCGGTCCGACACTCAGCCCATTGGGACAGACCGTCACCCGAGCATTGACGCCCCAGGTTGGGGTTCTAACATCTGGGATCGCAGACCCCTACCCGAATGCCTGCGACGCGATGCGACGATCAAGGTTGGGTGACGAGACGTCTGGCAGGGTTGGTGACGAGACGTCCGGAACAATGAAGGGCGACCGGCCGTTGCGCCACGCCTCGATTGCGGATAGTACCCCAAGCTGGTCGATATGCCATGCCGCGGCGGCACCAAAGATCAACTCAGGCACCTGTGCTGGCTCGTCTTCGGGGAAGCTACGTAGGAAGCCATCTCGGGCAAGGTTCTCATGCTCGGCATCTGCCAGCACATGGACCTTGTAGAAACGGGTGATATCAGCGGGTGCCCGGACTCGTTCGCAGCAACGGAGGACGCGGGTGCTCGGTATCACAGAATCGAGCTCGTAGAAGGCCAAATGGCCGACCAAAGCACCGCTATGGCGTCGGTTGAGTCCAAAGAACGAGATAAGGTTCGTTGTGGCGAGCCAGCTGCCGGGCACGACGCTGTAGTAGGCACCGTAGGCGGAGTCTGCTCCCGAAGCGGCCAGTGCCGCCGTGAATAATTCGGCATGGCTGTATTCGTATCCGACCCCGTACTCCCCGGCTTGGATGTAGGCCAATGTCCGCTTCACTCGGCCTGTCAAGCGTGGCAGCGCCCAAGTGTGCGGGTCCGCTTCTTTCGCCTGGTAGGGGCTACGGAGTATAAGGGCGTCGCGTAACGTCTCGGGGGTTCCGGCCTCCTCAAGGTATACCGCAACCGATGCGCACGGTCGAGCGAGGATTTCATCCACAGCTTGCTCGGGATCGGAAGCCTTAGGGAGCACGACGTCCTCTCGTAGGCGGGTCTCAAGCCAAGCCTCGAGGCGCTGGCGGATATGGAGAGTTACAAGGTCCCACTCAATATCGTCGGGCAACGACTGGAAGCCTCTGTAGGTGAGTTCGTAACAGCAGAAAAGTGCGAGATGTAGATCCTCATCGTCCAATGGGGCATAAATATCTATCGGGAGATCGAGAGGAATCGTCCCCGTCTTCCAATAGGCAAACAGATTGGCGGTAATCGGACCGCGGGGAAGGGGGAGGCGAGGCTGATGCTGGAAGGTTCGAGATTGGGCCTTACTGCTCATCCATGGCCCATTCGCCCGTCCAAATAAATCTCATCACGACTTAAGCCATAGATGAACTTCGCCAGAAGCGGTTCGCATCTTTGCTCAATGCAATAGATGGTTTTTTTACGGACCATGACTCCCAATACCCGCCTCGGTCGTAAACTAAACCGATTGGGTGCCTATCGGCCCAATCAGCGGTCGAGCTTTCGCTGATAGATGACATACGTGTGCGAGCTGGCTTCTGCGTGACAGCGGTGGTTGGAGGATGTGGTAGGGGGATCTTCGAGTCAAGAACTCAGAAGTTTTTCGATCGCGGTGATGAGTTCGGGGGCTTCGGGGTCGGTCATGGGGCGGTAACGAGCGGCGATGGTGCCGTCAGGGGCGATGAGGAACTTCTC
Source organism: Acidimicrobiales bacterium (assembly GCA_038256565.1). Classification (GTDB taxonomy): domain Bacteria; phylum Actinomycetota; class Acidimicrobiia; order Acidimicrobiales; family CADCSY01; genus JACOTK01. The sequence goes on from JBBSKG010000083.1 coordinate 2,387, forward strand.
GAAGTTCCAGGTGATGTCTCCGGCTTTGCCCTCGGCGTCGTTGATCTGAACCAGCTCTTCGTAGATGGGGTGGCGATCTGAACCGTTGACATCGATCTTCTCGGTAAGGGGAAACGTCACGCCGTATTTAGACGAGCAAAACGATGCGATCTCATCGGGCGTGCCGGGCTCTTGACCGCCGAACTGATTGCAGGGAAAGCCGAGCACAGAAAACCCTTGGTCTCTGAAGCGCTCGTGAAGTAGCTCCAATCCCTCGTACTGGGGAGTGAGCCCACACTTCGATGCGACATTGACGATGAGCAACGTCTGGCCTTTATAGGCACTCATGGTGCCCGCTTCGCCCTGCAAAGAGTTGATGTTGTGATCATAAATTGACATGATTTCCCCCTAGTCTACTTGGGCCCACCTATCCGTTGGGGCTCTAATGCTCGATCTCGATACGTACTGCCGACTGTTTGTAGTTGGGCTCACGGGAAATCGGGTCGAACTCGTCGACCGTCAGTCTGTTCACGCACAACTCGTCATAGTGGAAAGGCACGAACACCTCACCTTCGCGCACAATACCAGTTACCCGTACTGGAATGCCCTCGACTTGGCCACGGCGTGACACCAGGCGCACCCGTTCTCCAGACTTAACCCCAAGGCTCTCTGCGTCGATGGGGTTGACCTCAACCCAACCTTCGGGAGCCAACGACTCAAGAATATCGACCCGCCCGGTCTTGGTACGTGTGTGCCAGTGCTCAACAGTCCGACCCGTATTTAGAAAAAATGGATACTGATCACTCGGCGCATCGGCAATGGGTTCAAGCGTTACTGGCCACAGCATGGCCTTGCCCGAAGCCGTTGGGAACTGGCCATTTGTATAGAGGCTGGGCGTTCCCCCTAGTTCTTCGGTCTCAGGACCACACGGCCACTGCACTCCACCGGCTAGCGCAATGCGGTCCCAAGTAATGGCGCTGTAGTCACATAGTCGACCCGCAGAAACCCTTGTCCACTCAGTGAATGCGTCTTCGGGTGTCTTCCATCTGGGATACAACTCGTCACGCTTGCCTAAACGCTCAGCAATTGAAAGGAAGATGTCAAAGTCAGATCGCGCTTCGCCTGGAGGCTCCACGGCCTTGCCAACACGCGAAACCCTCCGCTCTGAGTTTGTGTAAGTGCCGTCCTTCTCGCCCCAGATAGCAGCTGGCAATACCAAGTCAGCGAATCTAGTTGTTGGGGTCTCATACCCATCTTGAACAACCAACATGTCGAGCTTCGACAATGCCCATTCGAGCTTGCCCCTATTGGGAAACGAAACCGGAGGGTTCGTCGCGATGATCCACAAACCCTTGATGGTCCCTTCGAGCACACCCTCGATGATGTCGGGATAAGCCCGGCCTCGTTGGGTAGGAATCCGTTCGATGGGAAGGCCCCAAAGCCCAGCCAGCTCAGCTCGATCGGCATCATTGTCATAGGCCCGATAACCCGGCATCGATGCTGTGAAACCCGTCTCACGGGTTCCCATGGCATTGCACTGTCCCGTGATTGAAAACGGTGCAGCTCCCGCACGACCAATGTTTCCAGTTATCAAACACAAGGTGTTGAGCAAAGTCACGGTTTCGGTGCCCTGTGTCGAATGATTCACACCCATGGTCCAAGCCACAAAGGCGCGTTGAGCGGTGCCGACCTTGCGGGCAACATCGCGAACCATCTCTGCACTGATTCCACATTCGGCTGCAACGAACTCCGCGTCATAGCGCTGAACATGAGCAGCCAGCTCGGAAAACCCCTCTGTATGGTTTCTGACATAGTCCTCATCGACCATGCCTTCGTCGATAATTATCTTGATCAGGCCATTGATAAACGTGATGTCACTGCGAGGCATAAGTGGCACGTGAATGTCGGCAACCATTGCGGTCTTTGTGACACGGGGGTCAACAACAATGACTGTCGCCTCATCGTTTTCAAGAACTCGGGGAGCAAGCAGCGGATGGTTGTCTGCAATATTGGCACCCACCAACAAGATGCAATCTGCATCGTTTAAGTCTTGATATGACCCCGGAGGACCGTCACTTCCAAAGGTTTGCTTGTAGCCCGAAACGGCACTCGACATACACAGCGTCGTATTGCCGTCATAGTGGGCCATACCAAACCCCAGGCGAACTAATTTTCCGAGCGTGTAAAACTCTTCTGTTACGAGTTGGCCAGTACTTAAGACCGCTACTGACTCAGGGCCATGCTCATTAAGAAGACGGCCGAATCGCCCAACCAAAGTATCTAGCGCCAAATCCCAAGTGATGGGGGTCTGAGGACCACCTGGGGTATGACGCAAAAGGGGCTGGGTCAGTCGACCCTCGGCATCGATGGTGTGATGTTCAGAAAGTCCCTTTGGACACAGCCTGCCCATATTCACCGGATGATCAGGGTCGCCTTTGACGCTGATTGCCTTGCCATCACGAACGCCGATCTCCATGCCACAACCAACGGAGCAATACCCGCAGGTGGTCTTGACCCAATGCTGGGGCAAACGGGTCTCATTGAGCACGCCAAAACGCTCGTCGGCACCGTAACGAACATCATCTGAACGGCTACCAAGACCGAGTAGGTCGGTAAGGCCAGTTCGCTTTTTAGCGCTCATGCGTGCCTTTCAAATCTTGCCTTCTCAAATCAATGCTTTCTAAAGAAACTGCCCGCCACACGAAACGGCACAACGGTAACGAAGAACAAATATCTTCCAGCAAGTTCTCCGGCACTCAACACAATTACTGCTACAACCAAACGACCGGCCGCTTCATCACCATCAAGAGGAAGACCGGTCAACGAAATCAAGAGAGTCAAGCCAGCGAAGGTCGCAAAGAGACGTAGCGCAAATAAAACTCGGCAGCGATTCAGCAACAAATAGGCGGTACCTCGGTGCTGATGATCTGTTGCTGACCTAACGGCCCTTACCAAATGCACATAAACCCCGATCTGAGCGAGCGTGCCGAGCACCGAAGCTGTCCCGAGAATAAGCATCCACGAACTCTCAAGTGCGCTTCGGTCGAGAAAAACCAGAGTAAATAACGGACCAAGCGAGCAGGCTGTGGCAAAGAATGCGACAAGCGTGCGCCGCGACTGCCAAACGGGACGAGCTGGAACCAGATATAAGCGACCACTCGCGTATATGCCAGCAAGGCCGACAAGAACACTAAGTAACCCCAATGGAAGCGTGGGGACACCTGCATCTAGGTACCAAGCCCCTGCATATAGCAATGAGGTTGCCGAAAATGCCCCAAACAGCGCTACTTCACGGCTCATCCAAGAAGTACGCACGTTTCGCAACGCCTTAAAGGCATAAGCGGGACGCCCTAAATGCAAAAACGACGCGCTCATCGCCAATGCCCCGGCAACAAAGGCAGAGACCGCTCCGCCAGCTAGACCTCCACTTCCGACGTTTCCTGCCCCAAAAAATTCAAGCAACACCGTTGAAGCCATTGCACCTAAGGAAAGTTGGGTGAGTAGAGTCAAGATCACAAGAGGCCAATGAGGGTCTTCGGGCTCGACCCGATGATCGCTTGCCGCAACCAGGTCATCGGGAAGATTGTCTGGAAGAGATAGCCGAGTAGTCGACAAGGTAATGGACGATGGAGGAAGTCCAGGACCATCGGCCTCACGATGGTCCTGGCGCCATTGCTCGATGTTGACAACCTCAACCGAGATGGCATGTGTGGGACAAGCCAGCACGCATGCTGGGTTCTCACCAGCTTCCAGACGAGGCAAGCACATATCGCACTTTGAGACGATGCGTCGATCGGGGTTAAAGACCGGCACTTCGTATGGACAATTCCAAATGCAGTACTGACAACCAATGCACTCATCGGCCTCGTGCTTAACGACACCATTGGACAACTTCACGTAAGCCTTGGTGGGACAGCCAGACAGACAGGTTGGTTCAAGACAATGATTACAAGCCATCGAGAGACTGAAGCGGCGGGTCTCAGGAAATGTACCGCCTTCCAGCTCGCCCACGTGACGCCATGCAAGGTCAACGGGAGTGGCGTTTTGTTCGGCGCATGCCACCTCGCAGGAATGGCAACCAATACATGCGTCCATGGAGAACCCAAAGCGATATTGCTCCCCAGCATCGAGAGGGAGCAGTTCAGGACCTTCGTCGGTAATGCCTTCCATCTCAAACATGCGAGGGGGGTCGGTAATCATTTGGGCGTCATCTCCGTGGAAACGCCAACTTGTACGAGACCCTCAGCCACTCGAACCGCATAAGTGGGAATGCTGATCGTCTCATCGTCGAGGCAGGCGCCTGTGCGCAGGTCGAAGTTCTGCTTGTAAAGAGGCGAGGCAACCTTGGGTATGTCACCTCGTGAACCAACAATGCCTCGTGACAGAACAAAAGCCTTGCCTATGGGGTCAAAGTTCGAGACGGCGTATAGGTCATCATTTGGCGACACACGAAAGACCGCCACCTGCACACCCTGCGCCAAAACACATACACCGCGATCGACCATGAGTTCATCTAGAGAACAGACGTCTACCCAAGTAAGAAGCGCTTCTGAACTCATCTCTTAATCACAACCGGGATACCGAATGCCTCAGGGGCGAGTTGATTAACCTTTTCATCAAAAGTGGCAGGACGCACCTGGTCACGCTCAGGGACCATGACCACCGAAGGGTCGATTTCGTCAGAGTTAACGAATGAACGAAAACGCTTCATCCGCTCAGGGTCAGCAATGGTTGCTTTCCACTCGCACTCATAGGTAGCTACGTGATTGGCCATATCGGCCTCCAACTCGTCACACAAACCAAGAGCGTCGTCAATCACCACCAAACGTAAATAGTCGATGCCGCCTTCGAGATTGTTGAACCATGTCGCCGTGCGCTCAAGGCGATCAGCAGTGCGTATATAGAACATGAGGAACCGATCAATAAAGCGAATAAGCGTCTCGGTATCGAGGTCTTCTGCCAAGAGCACAGCGTGTTGGGGTTTGATTCCCCCATTTCCACAAACGTAGAGATTCCAACCTCGTTCGGTTGCGATAATTCCAAAGTCTTTCGACTGGGCTTCTGCACATTCTCGGGTACACCCAGAAACGGCGGACTTAAGCTTGTGGGGTGAACGCAAGCCCCTGTAGCGAAGCTCAAGATCGATGGCAAGCGTTGTGGAGTCTTGTTGACCATACCGGCACCATGTAAGGCCGACACAAGACTTAACCGTTCGCAGCGCTTTGCCATACGCGTGGCCTGACTCCATGCCAGCGTCAATGAGCCGTTTCCAAATATGGGGAAGCTCGTCGACGCGAGCACCAAACAAATCGATGCGCTGGCCACCTGTGATCTTTGTGTAAAGCCCAAAATCTTTCGCAACTTGGCCGATAGCGATTAACTGGTCGGGGGTAATCTCGCCACCTGGAACTCTAGGAACCACCGAATACGTCCCATCCTTTTGCATGTTCGCGAGAAAGTGATCGTTCGTATCCTGCAAGGAAGCCTGGTCGGCCGAAAGAATGTAACCATTGCCAAGTGAGGCAAGAATAGATGCAGTAGCAGGCTTGCAAATCTCACAACCAGTGCCTCGACCGTGATGGGCCAACACCTCAGAAAATGATGCGTATCGATGCACTCGAATGACGTCGAAAAGTTCTTGGCGGCTGTAGTCAAAGTGCTCGCACAACGCATTGCTGATCTCAACGCCGGTCTTTCGCAACTCATCTTTCAACAAGTCAGTAATCAGCGGAACACAACCGCCACAACTCGTTCCGGCTTTGGTGCAAGCCTTGATCTCACTGACCTCAGTGAGATTGCCAGCAGTAATTGCCTCGCAGATCACGCCTTTAGTCACGTTGTTACACGAACAAATCATCGCGCTGTCACTCAACGCGCCAACCCCCACAGATGACATGGCTCCACCTGCACCAGCAGGTGCAAGCAACGAGCCAGGTTCTTCAGGGGTAGGCATATCGCCACGCATCATCTGCACAAGGGTCTGATACGAAGTGGCGTCACCAACCAAAATGCCGCCAAGAACTTGGCCAGCGGTATCGATAACTAGTCGTTTGTAAACCGAGGTCGTTGAGTCGGCATACACAATCGACTCAGACCCAGGCGTGGTAGCAAAGGCGTCACCGAAACTCGCAACATCGACGCCCATCAATTTGAGTTTGGTCGACATGTCCGAGCCAATAAACGAAGTGCTACCTCCAAGAATCTGATCGGCAACAACTCGGGCCATGTCATAACCGGGGGCAACTAAACCGTAAATTCGTCCTGAAAACAGGGCGCACTCACCGATCGCAAAAATGGAAGCATCAGAGGTTCGGCAGTTTTCATCAACAACGATGCCGCCGCGTTCGCCGAGAGTCAGTCCACAAGCCAAACCAAGTTCGTCACGAGGGCGAATACCAGCCGAAAAAACCAAAACGTCGATAGGGAGATCGTCGCCCTCGACAAATCGCAGACCTTTGACTCGACCTTCACTTCCCGAAAGAACCTCGGAGGTTTGCATGCCGGTATGAATACGCACACCGAGTTCTTCAATACGACGTCGCAGCACTGCTCCTCCAGCGTCGTCAACCTGAACAGGCATTAGTCGTGGAGCAAACTCAACAACATGGGTTTCAAGCCCAAGAGTCTTAAGTGCATTCGCTGCTTCTAGGCCCAGCAAACCTCCACCAATAACCGCACCCGAACTAGCTCCATCGGCCGCGTCACGAATTGCTTCAAGATCGTCAATGGTCCTATAGACGAAACACCCCGGGAGGTCGTGACCGACCACTGGGGGAACAAAGGGATACGAACCAGTCGCAATAACGAGAGCGTCGTAGGCAACTGTCTTGCCTTTTGCTGACTGAACGCTTTGTTTTGCTCTATCGATTGCCACCACAGCATCGCCAATGTGAATCTGCAACCCAGCATTTTCGTAAAAGCCTGGCTCTACGAGTGACAGTTCTTCTGCTGAAGTTCCGCTAAAGAATGAACTCAACCCAACCCTGTCGTAAGCCATCCTGGTTTCTTCACAAAAAGTGACTATGTCCCATTCGGCTGTAGCCCCACGCTCCAGAAGTGTTTCAACAAGCTTGTGACCCACCATTCCATTACCGACCACAACCAAGGTGCGACGCGTCATCTGTTCAGGAAAAACTGTCATGCCTTTAGGGAACCAGCTTGAGGTTCCTCAACCGTTGCCTGTTGATGAACACTTCATTTCTTGAGTCTTTGCCTAGATAAATTCTGCTGTGCATAATACGAAATCTTTTCGAAATATATGTTCTAAATAGAAATATATGTTCTAAATAATTGTCCTCAGAAGAATATGACAGCTACTTGAAACATCACTGAAACCAATTCCGGGCATGCTGGAGACGTGACATCGTTGCAACCACTCGAAGGCTTCTCTATCGGCATCACTGCTGATCGTCGTTGGGAAGAACAAGCCGAGTTATTGCGACGCCGAGGGGCCACTGTTTTGCATGGGCCTAGCATCTCCACTCAGTACCTCGATTGCGATGACGCTTTGCGCATTGCTACAACTGCGCTGATCGATGCACCACCCGACTACGTAATAGCCACCACAGGCATCGGCATGCGGGCATGGTTTGAAGCCGCACAAACGTGGGGTCTGCACGAAGACTTAATGGCAGCGCTAAGTAGAGCCAAGATAGTGGCACGAGGACCCAAAGCTGCCGGTGCCGTTCAATCATGCGGGCTCGAAGTTTGGAGTAAAGCCCAAACCGAACGGCTCGATGAGGTTCTCGCCATTGTTCTTGATGAACCCATCAGCGGTAAGCGAGTAGCGTTACAGCAATATGGCGAAGAAACGCCCACACTAACCAGTGCGATCATTGACGCGAATGCCGAAGTGGTTGAAGTTCCCATCTATCGCTGGAAACTTCCCATAAGCGATACTCCTGCCCTAAAACTCATAGAGGCGGTTTGCGAACGGCGACTTGATGCTGTGACCTTTACAAGTGCACCCGCAATACAGAATCTCTTTTTTATAGCTGACGAACATGGCCTAAGCGACCAGCTTCTCCAGGCATTCAATAGCCAAGTCACTGTTGCGTGCGTAGGACCAGTCTGCGCTGAACGTGCTCGTCAAGAAGGTATCGAACACCCAGTACAACCCTCTGTGGGCCGAATGGGTCTGTTGATTCGTGCATTGAGCGACCACCTTCAACAGACCCAACGACAATTCACATTGGGTGGGGCTCTCATTACAACGCAGGGGTCAGTCGTTCTGATCGACAGCAACTCAATTGAACTCGCGCCGCGCGAACATGGCGTGTTCAAACTGCTAGCCGAACGACCAGGAGTTGTCATTTCACGGCCAAAGCTTCTAGAACAAGTCTGGGGTTCTCCCAAAATCGACCCGCACGTTCTTGAAGTCACAATCGGACGCCTTCGTCAACGACTGGGCAATCTTGGCAAAGCACTCCGGGCGGTGCCAGGCAGAGGGTATCGCCTTGATCCTGACCCTATTGAAGAACCGGACTCGAGCATAAAGACTTAATCTGGGATTATGGCTTCCCAGTTGCACGACCTATGAACACCCTCGCCTCTTGGATCGAACGGGACGCGGCTGTTGTTTGGCATGGCTTCACACAAATGTCTTGCTATGAGGCCAACAGTCCCATCATCGTCGAGCGAGCCGAAGGTCACGATCTGATAGATGTCGACGGCAATCGCTACCTAGACGCCATATCGTCGTTGTGGGTCAACACAATGGGCCATCAAGTACCTGAGCTTGATGACGCAATACGTGAGCAACTCGACCGGGTTGCTCATTCCACAATGCTTGGCAACGGAAACCGTGTAGTTGTTGAGTTGGCCGAAGCACTTGCGGCGGTAGTACCTGTCGATCAGCCACATTTCCTTTTCGCAGCCGACGGCTCTGCCGCTGTTGAACAAGCGCTAAAGATCGCCTTTCAACACTGGACAAATCTTGGAGTCGTGGGCCGCACCCGATACCTGGCTCTTGGTAACGCCTATCACGGCGACACCATTGGGTCTCTTGCCCTTGGGGCAGGAGGTTTTGGAACTGACTTGTTCGATTCATTGCGCTTTCCTGTTCTCCGCACTCCTGGATATGACGACCCCAACTGGCTCAACAAGGCACTTAAAGCATTAGAAGCCCATGCAAACGAATTGGCTGCTGTGGTGATCGAGCCCTTAGTACAAGGCGCTGCGGGCATACTTACCGCTGTTCCCGACGATCTGAGAGCTTAGGGAAAAGCCTGTCAAGACCTTGGCGTGCTCTTGATCTGTGATGAGGTTGCCACCGGCTTCGGACGCACCGGAACATTGTTTGCCTCAGAGCAATGTGGTCTTCGCCCAGATTTACTCTGCCTTGGGAAAGGAATCACCGGTGGCTATCTACCAATGTCAGCAACCGTTGCCTCCCAAGAAGTTTTTGCTTCGTTTCTCGGACCCGACCTAAGTGAAAAGACCTTCTATCACGGGCACTCATATGGCGGTAACGCTCTGGCAGCAGCTGTTGCCCTACGGCACCTTTCACTATTCAAAGAACGAGACATCCTTGCCAATGTTGTTGCCCGCGCTGAACAACTCAATGTCGCGCTAGAAA
>JBBSKG010000084.1:0-11881 GCA_038256565.1 Acidimicrobiales bacterium
GCTGTGGGCGCTGCGTCCGTCGGTCAAGCGGGCAAGACCCGGCCAGTCGAACTAGCCGGGCGATGAGCCCGCTCGGCGAGTGCAGCCAGTGACACAGCTCTTTGCTCCCGGATTCGTCGACCAAACGATGGCGATCGCCAGACGCTTACTCCGACCACGAGTGAGCAGCATGTGTACCCGACTTCGTCACAGAGCCAGCCAGACGTCCAAAGCAGCGTCCGCCAGAACGGCCAGCGAAGATCATTCCATTTTCGCTCCATTTTGGCGAAAGCGTCACCGGAGCGGGCATGGTTAGAAATGCAGAAACCCCTGCTGAACTGGGGTTTCTATGGTGGGCGATACTGGTCTCGAACCAGTGGCCTCTGCCGTGTGAAGGCAGCGCTCTACCGCTGAGCTAATCGCCCGCATGTCTGGGTCCACACGATAGCCCAGGCTCGTAAACAGATGGACACTACCCATGGCCAGTAGAGTTTCGGGTCGTGCTGCATGCTTTTAGTGACGGGTCGATCTTTGGAGATGTCATTGGAAGCAATACCCCTAACGTCCTTGCCCTTCATGGGTGGGGCCGCACAAACGCCGACTTTTGTACAATCTTGAACGGCCTCGACGCTATTGCATTGGACCTCCCTGGTTTTGGAGCGTCGCCTACTCCGCTACGAGCTTGGGGCGCAGCTGAATATGCCGCTGCGGTACTTCCCATTTTGAAAACTTGTGCCTCTCCGACAGTTATTGTTGGACATTCCTTTGGTGGACGAATTGCGGCTCATCTTGGTGCTAGCCACCCTGAACTTGTTCGGGCCCTAGTTCTTACAGGGGTTCCACTTCTGCGCCTAGGCCACGGTTCATCAAAGTCTTCGTTGGGTTTTCGATTGGCAAAACATATGAATTCGCTTGGGCTCATAGGTGACAATGCGATGGAGGCTCGGCGTCGCCGAAGCGGTTCTTCTGACTATCAGGCAGCGAGTGGGGTAATGCGAGAAATCCTCGTGCGAAGTGTCAACGAGGATTACCGCTACCAACTCGCCGCAATCACCTGTCCGGTTGAACTGGTCTGGGGACAAGATGACACCGCCGCCCCCGTAGCCATAGCCGAAGAAGCAGCCGCCATACTTGGGCCTTTGGCTCGACTTTCAGTTTTGCCAGGCGTGGGACATGACACGATCGCACATGCACCCGGTACCGTTCGCGCCGCTATAGATGCCCATCTGGATCGCCCATGATGGGATTCTTCGTTATTTTGATCGCCAGCAGTGTGCTTGCAGCATTGCGCTGGCTACGAGTTGCCCAACGAGAGCACTACCTAGCAGGTTCAGTCACTCGCTTTGCCTGGCGCTGGTGGACGCTGCGACTGAACATACCGCTTGCGATCCTAGCCCTGTTGGCTTTTTCTCTCAGATGTCTACTGCCATCGTTGGTACTCTTAACTGCCTTAATAATTGGCATAGGTCCACTTGGTTTGAAACTACGAGGCCGCTCCTCTCCCATCGCATGGACCCGCCGTCTCAAGACCGTCGCTGCCATATCGGTTGGCATAAGTCTCATCGTTATTGGCATAGGTGCCCTCAGTCATTCTTGGATACGGGCAGCAGCATTCATCGCTATCTACATGCCCCTCGTGATTGATTTAGCCCTTGCCATCACCAATCCGCTTGAACGACGTCTCGCTCGACGATTTGTAGACCAAGCAACAACAACCCTGTACGCCATTAACCCTGTGATCGTTGCTATTACTGGCTCATATGGCAAGACGACTATCAAAAACTATGTGGCGCATCTGCTCGCGGACAACAAACAGGTCGTGGCTAGCCCAGCGAGTTTTAATAATGCCGCAGGACTTTCTCGAACAGTCAACGAACATCTCACGCCTGGCACCGAGGTGTTCGTAGCCGAAATGGGCACCTACGGTCCTGGCGAAATTCGTAGCTTGTGTTCGTGGGTTAAACCCGACGTAGCGGTCATCTGTGCGATAGGTCCAGTACACCTAGAACGCATGGGGTCGCTTGAGGGAATCGTCTCTGCAAAGTCAGAAATTATTGAACACGCCCCAATCGTCGTGCTCAACACAGACGCTTTTAGGCTCACTGAACTTGCCAATAGATGTGAGGCCGAAGGCAAAACGGTTGTGCGATATTCAACAATCGACCATCAGGTCATCATTGATGGCGAATCAATCACAACTGGAGATTTTGGAAGCGCGCATCCGTCGAATGTGGCCTGTTCCCTGGCCGTCGCAAAAGCATTAGGAACCCCCCCTCGCGAACTCATCAATAGGCTTGCCAGCTTGCCCGTTGTGCCACATCGCCAAACGGTCAGTGTCGCTGATTCAGGAGTTACCGTTATCGATGACACGTTCAATGCGAATCCAACTGGAGCGGCGGCTGCATTGGAGCTTCTTCTCAAGAGCGGAAACCCTGATGGGGTAAAGGTTGTCATAACCCCAGGGATGATCGAGCTAGGGGGGGTTGCCTTCGACGAAAATGCTCGTTTCGCCGCCATGGCCACCAGTCAGATAAATCATCTGATTGTCGTGGGCCAGACCAACAAGCGCGCTCTTCTTGCTGGCGCTGCTCAAGTCAAAGTCGATCCAGGCTCAAGGAGCGCAACGGTAATAACCGTGCCCAATCGAGACAAGGCGCTTGAATGGGTGCGAACACACCTAGGTTCAGCCGATGCCGTGCTGTGGGAGAACGATCTTCCTGACCATTTTCCCTAAACGACTAGCGTGGCGTGCTTATTCAATTGTTTTTATTTCACCATGACTAAAAGGAAGATCGCCTCAGATGAGCACTTATGGCGTGGTGTTTGGGGGCCCTAGCCCCGAACATGACATCAGTATCTTGACGGGTCTACTGGCATCGCATGCTCTAATAGACGCGGGGAAACCCGTGGAGGCCATCTACTGGTCTAAATCAGGCGCATTCTTCGCGCTTGACCCATCTCTTGAGGCAGATGCTTACGTGCAGGGTGTGCCCGCAAAGGCAGTACCCGTAGAACTCAATGCCTCACCAGGTGGTGGTTTCACCGCTGAAGCACGCATGGGCCGTCGTCGTGCAATCGAGATCGACGCCATTGTCAACTGTTGTCATGGTGGTCCCGGTGAAGACGGAACCCTACAGGCCACTTTTGACCTTGCGGGCATTCGTTATACGGGACCAAGCGCACCAGGAGCAGCGCTTGGCATGGATAAACTGGCTTTTTCTGCCGTCGTCCAAAATGCTGGCCTTCCCAGCCTTCCAAAAGCTCTCTTGAATGCCGAGGTGGAAGGCCCTGACCCTGACTTTGAAGGCCCCTGGATCATCAAGCCCCGCTTTGGCGGCTCATCTATCGGCATTCAAATCACCGATGACCTAGCCAGCGCACGAGCGCTGCTGCGCACCTCTCCCCATCTACGCCAAGGTGCGATAATCGAACCCTTCTTAGCCGAAGCTATCGATTTGAATATTGGCATTCGCACTTGGCCAGAAGTTCAGCTCTCTCCAATCGAAAGGCCGCTCAATAAAGAACCCGGCCGCATCTATAGCTACGCAGAAAAATATCTAGGTGGCGCTGGTCTCTCTAGTGCGCCGCGCGAGTTGCCAGCCGAAGTGCCAGCCGTAACGGCAGATGCCATGATGGAAGCCACCCGCTCGGTCATAAGCCTTGCTGGCGTTCGAGGGATTGCCCGACTCGATTTCCTCTGGCATGAAGGCGAGATTTACGTCAACGAAATAAACACTATTCCTGGTGCTCTCGGGTGGTATCTCTGGGTTGACCCAGAGATACCGTTCGCATCTCTATTGACCGATTTATTAGAAGAAGCGAAGCAATCCCCCACCAATCTCTACAACACCCAAGGGGCCGACGGCTCTGCGCTTCGAGCAGCTGGAAACATCGCCTCCAAACTCGCCTAAATCTCGCCGTCACACCCCTCTCTAATATGTGGGTATGGCAGCCGAGCGTCTCTGGCTGAAAATGAATACAAATGCAGCCAAAACGCTTTCAGCAGAATCTTCAATCACCCTCGGCAGCGCAGGAGAGTGCGCCCTTCTCAATATTACAACGCGTCCGCCGACAGGAAAGGGTGAACACCAGACAAACAAGAGTGCTTACAAATCCTTCATATGAGGTTCGCTCATGATCGAGATGGACATAACAAAATGGCCAGCCATCAGGACTCGGGTCACACTCCTCAGTCACCACTGGCCTGACTGGCTCGAATCGCGGATCGAAGATCTAGATGACCACCGCTTGATCGTTGCTGCTCCCAGCACTCCCACCATTCCATTTCTTATGCCTGACCTCGGTGACTTAATAAAGGTTCACTGGATCAGCCATCGAGGCATATGCGAACTTTCTGGCAAAGTAGACGTCTGCAAGCGTTCTCCAATGCCCACATGGGAGATCACCGTCACCTCACAACCCACCATTCATCAACGACGACGTTTTGCTCGAATACCGGTAATGCTTCCCGTAACGCTCACCATCGGCGAATGTGGCATTGAAACAAGCAACACAATAAATATTGGCGAAGGTGGCATGACCTGTGTGATTGGCCACAATCAAACACTTGCGCCAGGTGACAATATAGAAGTCATCGTGAACATCGATGGGGAAGCCTTCCGTGCCCAAGCAGTATGTCTTCGAAACGAAAGCAATGAAATTGGCAGCCATTCGGCAAGCTTTCGCTTCGACCAGCTAGAACCCAATCAGGCCGATCGAATTCGCCGATTTATCTTCAATGAAGAACTTCAACGTCGAGCACAAGGCCGGCATAAGTGAATGCTCAGCTATCACCCGCAAGGACAAGTGTCGCGCTAAGCCTTTCGAGTACAAGGCTCGCTACTTCTTCAATCGCTGGCGTCGCATCAAAGACCTGCAAAATGCAGCGCTTCTCATAATAATCAAGTAGTGGTGCAGTGTTTTCTTCGTACACGTTAAGTCGATGACGAATTACTGATTCAGTATCATCGGGTCGTTGTGACTCTTGGCCACGTTTGAGAAGCCTCGCCACCAACACCTTTGTGGGAGCTTGAAGTGCTACTACGGCGTGGAGCATGAAGCCCGCCGACTCAGCAAGTTCATAGGTCTTTTCTGCCTGTGAGACTGTCCGAGGAAAGCCATCAAGCAAGTAACCGCCTGAGGCTGCGGCAAGTGAAATTGAATCGGCCAACATCTCTAAGACCAGATCATCAGGCACGAGATCTCCCGCCGACAAATACGGCTCAAGACGCAAACCGAGCTCCGTGCGCTCTCTGACATGCAGACGAAAGAGGTCGCCGCTTGAAATATGGGTGACTTGAAATCGTTCAACTATGCATGCAGCCTGCGTCCCCTTCCCTGCCCCCGGGGGTCCCAACAGGATGGCGCGCAAACCCATACATGGACCTTAGTGCCCTTAATGAAACAACTAGCGCTGCCAAAGGGATTTTGGGCTGGCACCGTCTAGATGAGACTGTCTCTAGATAGAACTAAATGTGGCGGTAATCGTGGCTGGGTCGCCGTTACCGCTAACAGTTGCCGTAATTGTGTAATTGCCACTAGAGGCTGGCACAACGTATCCCTTGGGGTTCACGAGACCCTTGCCCATCATGTCAAAAGGAAAAAGCTTGGCTTGATGCGTTCCTCCAGGGAACACGTAGTCGACAGTGCTTCCTGATGTCTTTGCGAAGATATAGATCGTTGATCCAGCAGGGAAAGATGCTCCCTCGAGCGGCTGCGCATCTAAGTACCAATTTGATCTCGACACCATCAACGTAATGCGATCTACTGGAACCCCAACGTCACCCTCTCCCATATCAGGTAAGAAAATCTCCGGACTTGGCGTTGGAGGAGTAATGACCTTTTTCTGATCAGGAGCTGGCGAGGACTCTTGCGGTGGTGCAAGCGAAGTGGTCGTTGAAGGGATGCCTTCCAAAACCGTCGTTGACGTCGTTGACGAAGATAGCGTCGTTGACGAAGATAGCGTTGTTGGCGTCAGCTCCCCAGTAATCAGATCTACTTCGTAACCATGCTGGCCCTCTTCGAGCGCGGTGGGCACAGTTGTATCGCCACCTTCTAAAGGTAATTCAACGTGAGCTTGAGCCGCGGCTACAACCATCGCAGCTTCACCAGATACAGGAGCCAAGGGAACTGGGACTATTCCCATTGTCGCAGCCACCGCCGTTACTGCGATTGGAATAGCTGCACCTCCAATAGCTGTGGGTATAGCCGCTGCTGCTGCTGGAATATGAAAAAGATTTCCTACATATGGAACCTGTGAAAGAGCCGCCAAAGGTCCGGCGATCAAGCGAACTCGTCCCAATGAAATCGAAAGGAACGCCCGAACCACCTCGGGAGAAAAATGTGTTCCGGCACAACGCGTGAGTTCTGCACGAGCCTCCGCCAGCGGCATCGCCTTTTTGTAAGACCTAACCGCGGTCATAACTTCGACTGAATCAGCCACCGCCACAATCGCAGCTGCCCTTGGAATCTGTTCAGCTCGAAGTTGTTGCGGGTAACCCGTACCATCCCATTTCTCGTGATGGCCGCCTATGGCATCTGCCCACTCCCCCAAGAACTGTCGCAAAGGTTCAATCAGCTTCATGCCCGCCATGGGATGGCCTCGAATTACCTCCCATTCCCGTGCATCAGGTAACCCCGGTTTATTCAAAATCTCTGGCGGAACCATGAGCTTTCCGAGATCATGTAGCAATGCCCCCCACTGAAGCTTCTGGCGATCTTCTTTCGAAAGCTTGAGCTCTTGACCAATCATCTCCGCATACAGGCGCACCCGTTCCGAATGTCCCCTGGTACGACGATCGTGATCACCAACCGCTCCGATCAGTTGCACCACTTGGCGCGCTGCCTCACCAGGGTCTTTAGATAAACCCTTCGTACGGGTCTCGTCAACCATCTGAGTCAGACGACGGCTACTACCAGACTTAAGCGCCGCCTTTAATCGAGAAGGGGCTTGGTCTGGGAACACAAGCGACAGCTGCATGAGTACGGCTAAGGGCAATAACTTGCGAGCGACTTTGTCACTAACCCATACGGTTGCCGTAGACACAGCCATGATCAAAAGAATGCGAATAATCGAGATCGGCATCGACTCGACTCG
This sequence comes from Acidimicrobiales bacterium, assembly GCA_038256565.1. Taxonomy (GTDB): domain Bacteria; phylum Actinomycetota; class Acidimicrobiia; order Acidimicrobiales; family CADCSY01; genus JACOTK01. Next base: position 7,076 of record JBBSKG010000084.1, read on the forward strand.
TGGCAACCAACGGTTGGCAACGATCGACGACAAACACGCGACTACAACCGGGGCGACCAACACAAAGATGCGCAACGCCCGAGCAAGTCTTGGGCGTGCCTCCCAAGATCGGGGTCCGGTAGGTTCAGAAACGTCCATCTCCAAAAATCTCGGCACACCCGAAAGCCGACTTAAGCATGTTCTTAGTGGTTCAGTGGATAGGTGACCTCGTGCGTGGCGAAAGATTCGTTTTATCAGTCTTCGCCTGGCAAAACAGGGCCCGCACCTAATGGAGCCCCACCGAGTCGCTGGGGCTCGCTAAATCGCTTCAGCCTCAACCTCGTTTCGCTCGCAAGGCTTCGATCCGTCCGTGGTAATCGTCAACATCAATTTCTCCACGGGAAAATCGCTCGTGGAGAATCGCTTCTGGGTCAGATCGCTCCGCACCCAAACTCGCCGATGGTGCTACTAAATGATTGCTCTGTTGACGAACCAAAATAACAATCAACCAAACAAGGCCACCCCAAAACACTGGCATCATCAGAGCCATTACAAGCCACCACCATTGTCCGCCGTCGGCGTCACCCCACATCATCGAACCTCGCATCGGCCTACCCGAGGCCTCCCCTCTCATCCAACCGGCCATATCGCGACACCAGTCCGCAGGTGAGCGTTCTCCTTCTGCGCCCCCCATCCACTCCCGACAAGACTGCTGCATGGCTCCAATGCTCGAGAGGTCGCTGTCATAAGAGCGAAAGCCGCCATCGTCCACGACGAGCGCCATAAGGACCGCCATAGTTATAACTGCGACCATCACCATGGCTGCAGGAAGCACCCATGCACGTCCCTTGGCATTGTGCACTCTGGCGATAGTGGGACTCGTAGCAGTATCTGAGATTCGTTCGGACATGCCAGAAGTTTCTGGCAAAAGCCGCCCGATTAACAGTGACTAAAGTCCTTAGTCACTGATGATCGGAGACCTCAACTTCATCAGCAGCGCTCACTCCCGACCCTGCGAGGCGTGGGGTTAAAGTGCCTTCCTTGGCAGCGAACAATTTTTCCCGCCACTCTTGTGTCAAGGCTTTGTTGTCGTGGTCATCGGGGTGGAAACCTTTGCGGTTGTATGCACGCAGGTCTTGACCGACCTTTCTCGTAAGCCACGGCGAGGTCTTCAAACCAGCAAGACTCTTGCGAAGCTTACGAGGATTTCTTGCATTTGAGTCAGTAGCCAACATAGAAACAATCACCATTAGGGCACCACCGCCAACGAAACCAAGAGTGACAAGGGTCATCGTGGCGGCCCGAAGGAAGTGATTGCCACACACTTCTTCATACACATCGAAAGCAACCGTCTTATGCTCAGACTCTTCGAGCGCGTGCCATAGAAATAACGACTGGACTTCTTCTACATCCATCAAGCCACGAGCAGCAGGGTCAACAAGCAGAACTTCAGCCAACGTTGAGGTGTAATGCTCAAGCGCTGCGGTGATCGCTAGCTGAACCTTCTTGGGCAACACCTTGCGGCCAAGTTGTAGAAGCACTCCAACGCCACGGTGAATAAGAAGGGTGGGGTAACCAAGCTCTGCTAGGCGCTCGTTGAACCGCTCATGCTCACGGCTATGCATAGCCTCTTGACCAATGAAGCCAGCAACCTGTTTCTTCAGCTCAGGGTCAGTGATCTGGTCGCGATAGTTACGCACGGAGTTCACGAAGAAATCTTCGCCCTCGGGAAACACTGCGGAAAGGGTGCTCACGATGTGGCTCATCACAATGTCGTTGTTGATGAAATGACGCGGCAACTCGTCGGTCGGGTACTCAAAGGCAATACGACGCGTCTTTACCGTTCGAGCGGGAATCACGTTTTTGGTAAGGGTTGCTGACTTGCTCATGATGTTTCCTCCAGTACATCTAGGCCAACCGATTCTCGGTTGGAAATTGAGACAATCTTTTTTGAAAAAGACAGGTTTGGTGAAAGAGACGGGGTGAAGATGTAATCATCTAATGGGAAGGTCCTACTGGCGACCCATGCATCAGCCCCACTGGTTGGTCGCAGAAATGGCGTATCGCCGTGATGATCAAAGTAATAGCTATTTGCAGTCGAACAGTTATTGGTATTGAACAGCGAATAGCTCATGCGCTCTCGCATGATTGCGGTCCAGCGGTCAGTCGCTTCTTGAGACACCTCAACTACCCCAGCGTTGCGCCGCTGCGCTTCTTTGATCACTCGCACGATGTGAGTCGAAGCAGTCTCAACCAATACATGCCACGTGCCGCCGGTCCAACCGTAAGGGCCGAAGATCATGAAATGGTTGGGCAACTTAGGAATGCTGATGCCTTCATACGATTCGAGTCTGGTATTGGCGTAGAAGGTTGCAAGGTCGAAACCATCACGACCACGAACTGGAGTGCGTCGATAGTTTTCGGGGTCACTCGACATGCGAAATCCAGTTGCCAAGATCAGGGCATCGACCGTTCGTTCAACACCATCAACCGTTCGCACGCCATGAGGCGTTATGGCTTCAATGGAGTCGGTGATTAGCGAAACGTTAGGCCGGTTGAAAGTGGCCAAATAGTTGCTCGACACCGATGGGCGCTTGCAACCAAGGCCATACTGGGGCGTGAGCTTCTTGCGCAGTTCAGGGTCTCGTACCTGAATGCGATACCAAAGTTGACGCCCAAGAAGTGCCGCTCCTTTTGCGAAAAACGGGTACTTCTGATGGTTGCGAACAAGATCAACCAGACCGATCTCGATAACACGAGTAGCGAACCGGCGAACCTGTTGTTGAACACCAGGGAAACGAGCAAAGAATCTTTGAAGTGCTTCGGGCATAACCGGATCAATCTTGGGTCCTACCCAAATCGGCGTCCGCTGGTAGACGTCAAGATGCACCAACTGTGGTGCTATCTCGGGAATGATCTGAACGGCACTGGCACCGGTACCCACTATCCCAACGCGTTTACCACTCAGATCGTAGTCATGATCCCATCGCGCCGAATGCAGAATCTTGCCCTCAAACTCGTCCACACCAGGTATCTCTACCGGCTTAGGCTCTACAAACGAACCAATCGCACTAACAACAAATCGAGCGGTCAGCTCTTTGTCATCACCAATCCGTAGCCTCCAGAGCTGATTAGGTTCGTCCCAGGTGCGGGCCATCACTTCGCTGTTGAGACGTACATGCGAACGGACATCGTAATTGTCGGCACATTGATCAACATAGGTCTTGACTTCTGAACCCTTGGCGAACACTCGCGACCAGGTCGGTTTGAGTTCATAGCTGAACTGATATGCTTGAGCTGGAATATCAACAGCAATGCCGGGGTAAGTGTTGTCCCGCCAAGTTCCGCCAATGTCATTGGCGCGTTCGAGAATGACAAAATCAGTTATGCCCTCTTTGGTAAGCGCAATACCAGTGCCAATACCACCAAGACCAGCGCCAATGATGGCCACTTCAAAATCTGGCTGCGATGTCATACGGCAATCCTTTGTGCGTCGCCTGCAAGCGGAGTGTTTAAGGGCATGGAAGCCAACAACTTGAGCGCCGTTACAGACTCAGGCACCTTATTAGCGGCTGCTGGTTGCAACATCCGTTCTACGGCGGCACCTATAAGTACAGTTAGGGCAAAGCGCACCGCTACGCCAGCATCAAAGGGCGCTATCTCATCATTGGCACTAAAGGACCGCCGAAATGCTTTAAGCACTCCGTCATAAAACTTTGCCTCGACATCAATCATCTTCGAACGCAACCGCTTATCGGTCCGAGATGCTGCAGCCAAATCAAGCCAGGCTGAAAACGTTGGACCCTGAAACAATTCCCACATCACGTCAATGGCAGCAGGCGTGCGGCGTTCGTTCGTTGGCAATGCGGCGAACTCTTCTTCAAAATCAGCTATTCGTTCATCAAGCCAACTGTCAAGAGCAGCTACCGCCAGATCAGCTTTGGTTGGATAGTGATGGACCATTGCCCCGCGAGAAACACCAGCGAGCTTGACTACATCATTGGTCGACATCTTTGCGAAGCCATCTTTTGTAAGACATGCAATCGTCGCGTCAAGCAAAGATTGTTGCGTGGTGGCTCGACGTTCAGCCTGTGATCGACGACCAACAGTGACAGTGACGGAAATACCCACAAAGCCAGAATATGATCTCCACAAACAAACAGTCAAGCTGTTTGTTTGTGGTTTTTGTCACTCCAGTTTTCAGATTGCTGCCTTTTGTTTCCCAAACATTGGCAAAGTGACGTTTGAGTTCCATATCGGGCCCTTTGACCCTGGATCACCCCTAAGGACCGTGACAAAATTACTTGCACGGTCGAAGGCCGAAAGAAGTGCCCTGAAGAAACAGGAAGGCCATGACAAATCGAACCTGGTTGATCGACCTCCCTCAGGAGGTCTGTGCGAAGTTAATCGAAAGTGCCACCATAGGTCGTCTAGGCGTGATAGTTGCTGGGAAGCCTGAAGTCTTTCCTGTCGCTCACGTCTATCTGGATGGCGACATTATTTTTCCAACCAACACCGGGACGAAAGTTCATGCCGCTCTCGAATGGCCATGGATCGGATTCGAGGTAGATGGTCTCGAATCCGACGGCGAAAGTGGGTGGAGCGTCATGGTCAGCGGCCGAGCCGAGGAAATCACCGACCCAAACACTATTAAACACCTGGTTGCCACGCGAAGCGCTCCGTGGCGAAGGGGAAACGACGTGAGATGGATTCGCATTGTTCCAACCGAAATCACCGGTCGTCGTATTGAAGCTGACCCCCCGAACTAGCGAGAGTGAGGTCGTTCGAGTTCCAGGAGGGCTTGTTTGCGTTCGAGCCCTCCGCCGA
>JBBSKG010000085.1:0-11590 GCA_038256565.1 Acidimicrobiales bacterium
CGTCGGGTTCGGGGTAGAGGCGGTAGCGGTGTGCCATGGATCTACGCCACTGCCTTTTGGTTCTCGATGTAGCGACGCACGACCTCCAACGGCGCTCCACCAACGGTGGATACGAACCACGAACGGGTGCATGGCGTCGGTAATAGCCGCAACGCCGGGAACTCTCGGCGCAGTATTCGAGATGTTCGACCCTTCACCTGCCCAATGAACGAAGACAGCGGGACTGCGGGCGGGATTTCCAGGAGGAGATGGACGTGGTAGGGCATCACTTCCAGCTCGATCACACGGGCACCAAGGTCGCCCGCCGTCTCTCCGACGAGTTCCTTGAGCCGGTCCTCGACCGCGCCAACGAGCACCCGCCGCCGGTACTTCGGGCACCAGTGGTATTTCGCCGAGTACACCGTCTTGTTCGCTGATCGGTACGCCATCACATTCACCCTAATCACCCCCTATGACAGTTTCGGGCCTCCGGCCCGACCGGCCTTGACCCACGACTCAAGCCGTGGGCTTGCGGCTCGGATTGGGTCATTGTGCTCGCCTTGTTTCAGAGTCCATAAATTGACTGGCAACCCAACGACCAATCGGATCATCCCCGCCAGCGAGGTGCCAGGCATAATGCGCGTGAAGACACTTAACGCCTCTACGAGTGCCGCCCACACCCCCAAAAGGTTGGGGGCCAACGTGCGAAGGAGATATCAGGGCATCACGCTCTTTGCTATAGCGACTATGTGCATCGGCTAGATCAGCCTCAGAGACAGCCGCTTCGCTCGCCCTGACTCCCCCATCGGCTTCAAGGCGACTGACCGCTTCACACTCGGCAGCGCCAACCAACCAATAGCGAGTCGGCATTGGGCTGCCGTCCTCAAGAAAAGGTTCGTTGCAAATAACCACGGGTGAGCCGTCACTAGACCTGACAACGACACTGAATTGGCCTTGCGGAACACGACCAAGAAGTGCTTCAACCGCTTCATGATCTTCAGTTGAAGTCATGACCGGCGACGTTTGCGACGGCGTCGCAGCAACCAAATAACCACCACCAACGTGCCTACGATCGGGCCGACTCGTCTAGCAACCGGCATACCCGCAACAGCGTTCAGGTCAATCGCTTCAGGCTCGTTGCTCTCGATACGTCTTGAACCAGAACTTATATCGGTCGCAACTGGTGTCGCTGGTAGATCTGGTGGAGGCGAGACAGATTGATCTTGCGATGAAAGGTCAGCTTCGAGCGCTTCAGCAAACTGATCCATCAACTTGGTACTCACATCGCTCAAAACGCCTCGCCCCATCTGAGCAACCTTGCCGGTGATGTTCAATTCAGTGGCAACCTTCACCCGCGTTCCATCGCCTTCAGCCGCCAACGTTGCTGTCACAACGGCTGATGCGTTACCTTGACCTCTGGAGTCGCGACCATCAGCATTAAGCACAATGCGGCCCGCTGCTTCGTCTAGTTCACCGAGTCGAGCAACGCCCTTGTACTGAGCTGTGATCGGTCCAACCTTTACCTTTACCGTTCCCCTGTATTCATCACCATCTACCTCTTGCAACTGCGCGCCCGGCAAGCATGGGGCAATACGTTCTAGATCTGTAAGCACCGACCACGCCTTAGCTACGGGCACACTCACCTTGAACTCATTGTTCAACTCCATTGATGTAGATCCTCCACGGTGTCGATGTCAGCTGGGCTCCCCTTACACGCTACTTCCCATATGAGTTCAGGGTGTCTACTCAAGAAAGTCTTTGCACCATGATCACCCATGCGATCTAACAACGGCCAAGTCGATGCAGCTAATCGAATTGGGTGTCCACGAACCCCCCCATATGTGGCAAGTACCACAGGGTGGTCATCGTCAGCACAAGCAACCGCAGACCAAGCGGACGGCAAAAGTAATGGCTGATCGCCCAAGCCCACCACAATCGCATCGAAACCTTTTTGAAATGCAACATCACACGCGAGAGTTAATGAAGTGGCCTGGCCTTTATCCCAGTTGGGGTTGTGTGCCAGCTGTGCCCCGCACGTCTTTACCAATTCAGTGAGATCAACAGCTCCATCAATCACCAAGACAGACAGATCAGATGCCACTGCATTTTCAATTGCCCATGAAACAAGTGGTTTGCCGCGAAACATCTCTAAGAGCTTGTGGCCATTTCCCAACCAACGCTGACCTGCACCTGCGGCTAAAACCACCGCGCAAACATTCATCGTCGTGCCACTATGAGCCCCAGCGGATAGCTGGGGCTCCATCAGATACAGGCCCTTGTTTTGTCAGGCGAAGACTGGCAAAACGAATCGTTCGACACGCACAAGGTGAACCTATCCGCTGAGCCACTATGAACCCGTGCGATGGATCGGGCCTTTTGCATCTCGGAGCGCCATCAATGGACCGTCAAGCCTGTTATGGCGATTTGCGATGATCTCTGCACAAATAGCAATGGCTACTTCTTCAGGTGTAGAGGCCCCAATATCTAGGCCGATTGGAGCCATGACACGAGCCAGGGAATCCGCACTTATGCCAGCTTCAACCAGTAGTGCGGTTCGCTCCGCATGGGTTTGTCGTGAGCCCATCGCTCCGACATATCCAACTTCGGTCGCAAGTGCTGAGCACAGGGCAGGGATGTCGTACTTGTGATCATGGGTTAACACACACACAGCGTCTCGTGGCCCCAGAGACTTGGCAATTTCATCTAGATAGCGGTATGGCCAATCAACAACAACCTTATGGGCCTTAGGAAAACGAGCTGTGGTTGCGAACGTCGCCCGAGCATCACAAACCGTTACGCAATAACCCAAAACACGCGCCACTTTGGCAAGCGCTGCGGTGAAGTCAACCGCTCCAACAATTACAAGATGCGGAGCAGCAACGACGGCATGTACGAAAGCAACTACTCCTCCCGCTTCATGCACGAGTCCACTTTCGCCCGACTCAAGCGCCAGCAGTGCTTTCTCTACGAGTGTCGCATCAAGATCAGGAGAGCCCAAAGACCCCAGACTCTCGCCATTGTCTTTAACCACCAACGTTGCGCCAGAATTTACACCAGGCGATGTAGCAAACGCTGCGCCCTCAATCATCGTCACGATCGCAACGCCAGCTCTGCTATCTCGTGTTGCGATGAAGGCCGAAAGAAGCGAAACCGTCATTGGTTCGATGAACACACCAATGACGCCCCCACAGGTAAGGCCCACACCTATTGGGTCATCTTCGTCAGTGATTGCATCGAAACGAACGAGACGGCCAGAGACTTGTTCCTCGAGCACCAAAAGGGCTGCTTCGACCACAGACGATTCAACACACCCACCTGAAAGTGAGCCAGAAACTTCGCCATTGCTACTGACGGCCATAGTTGCCCCTGCCAAACGAGGTGCCGAACCCTCAACCTCGACAATGCGAGCCAACGCCACCTTTAGGCCAGCGTGATTCCATCGCTCGATGTCGATAAGTAGTGAACTCATATCTTCATCGCCTTCATTTATGAACGCCAGCCACAGCTTCCTCAATGCCTCTTCGAACCAACACCTTTGCAAGATGACGACGGAAGGATTCGTCGGCATTGAGATCGGCCATTGGTTCGGTATCTACATCGGCCAATGCAGCTGCATCGTTTGGCGATGCACCCGCCTGCAAGGCCGACTCCACCTCAACGGCGCGCAATGGCGTAGAGCCCATGTTAATAAGCCCCACCCCAGTTGCGCCGTCTCCATGAAGCACCGCCGCACCAACAATGGCCCAATCTTGGGCGCGCTTTGTCAGCTTCTGAAATGACCAGCCAACACCGTCCACCTTGGGAACGCGTACTTCAACCAGTAGGTCTTCGGGTGTCAACGCGGTCTCAAGAAACCCTTCAAAGAATGAGTCTGCAGAAAACTCCCGACGCCCTTGAGGCCCAGTCGCCACAAAGGTAGCGCCGAGAGCAAGCATGACCGCTGGAAGGTCAGATGCTGGGTCTCCATGAGCTATCGACCCACCGAGTGTTCCACGTTGGCGAACTTGTGGGTCACCTACTTGACCAGCAACGTGCGCCAACAAGGGCACATGTCGCTTTATAGATTCATCACCTGCCACGTCACGATGAGTCGTCAATGCGCCAATCGCAAGATGATCACCTTCATCTCGCACATAAGAAAGCGCATCAAGACGACCAACGTCTATAACCACCGCCGGCGTTGCGAATCGCAATTTCATAAGCGGAAGCAAGGAATGGCCTCCCGCCAAAACCTTTGCTTCATCCCCATGTTCAGTCAACAACCCAAGGGCTTCTTCAAGCAATAATGGGCGCTCATAGTCAAACGACGCGGGAATCATGATGACTCCCTTGCGACGGCGAGAACTGCCTCGACAATGTTGTGATAACCGGTACAACGACAGAGATTTCCCTCAAGGCCCTGCCTCACCTCGGTTTCGCTAGGGTTAGGGGTCTCATCAAGCAATGAAACCGCTGCCATGACCATGCCGGGCGTGCAAAAACCGCACTGGAGGCCATGATGATCACGAAACGCTTCTTGCATCGGATGAAGCGCTCCATCTACCGAGCCGTCTGTTGCTGCCAGTCCCTCAATAGTCGTGACCTCATGACCCTCGGCCTGTAGGGCTAGGACCGTGCACGATTTAACTGCTCGGCCATCAAGGTGCACAGTGCACGCGCCACATGACGAGGTATCGCAACCCACGTTGGTACCAGTGAGTCCGCATTGCTCTCGTAGGTAATGAACGAGCAACGTTCGAGGCTCAATGTCATGACTATGTGTTGTGCCGTTGACGTTCAGCGAAATATCCATTTGCCTCAAGCTTCCTTGCCATTGTTAAAAGCGGCCCCGCCTGCGATAGCCCGCCACACGCGTTGGGGAGTAGCTGGCATGTCCAGATGTCGTATGCCCCACGGGCTAAGGGCATCTACCACGGCGTTTTGAACCGCTGGAGTCGAACCGATTGTGCCTGACTCACCTATTCCCTTTGCTCCAAGCGGGTTTGCGGGTGTTGGAGTTTCCATCGCTACCAACTCAAAGCTTGGCAACTCACATGCAGAAATAAAGGTGTAGTCGGCAAAGGTGGTTGTTATCGGGTTCGCATCGTCGTCATAGATCATCTCTTCACACAACGCTTGAGCAACACCTTGTGCAATGCCTCCGTGGCGTTGACCTTCAGCAATCAGCGGGTTCAACACACGACCCGCATCATCAACTGCAATCAAGCGCTCAAGAGTGACCATGCCCGTCTCACTATCAATTTCAACTACGGCAAGATGCGCCCCGAACGGATAGGTAGGAGTCGTTGCCTTAAAGTCAGCGCTTGCAGTGAGACTGCCTCCTTCACCGCTGGCGGCACTCGCGACTTGTTGCCACGAAACACCTGCGCCCTCAACGCCATTCACACCAGCATCGGTCAGTCGTCTAAACAATCCCTGCACGTGGTCGAGCCCAACATCATCAACCTCGACACCAAGCAATTCTGCAGCTACTCGACGGGCAAGATCAAGAACCTGCTCAGTTGCTTCGAGCACAGCAGAACCACCAAGTTGTAAAGAGCGTGAACCCATTGTGCCCATACCTTTAGGCACAAGATCAGTGTCTCCGTGAATCACCTCAATATCGTCCATATCAATACCAAGCACATCGCTCGCGATCATGGCCCACGAAGTTTCATGACCCTGACCATGTGGTGACGTGCCTGTATAAACCATGGCTCGTCCGTCTGGGCGAATCTCCACTCGGGCTGTTTCTTTACCAGCAGTAGGGCCTGCGGTGATCTCGACATACAAAGCGATGCCAATACCTAGTTGTCTAATTTCTCCACTCGCTCGCCGGCTGGCCTGTTCGGCCAACAAGTCTTCATAGCCTGCAGCGTCAAGCACCAAGTCGAGCGCCCGACGATAATCGCCAACGTCATAGACCGCTCCCGTAGCGGTTGTATAAGGAAATGCAGAGGCATCGATCAGATTGCGTCGACGAACCTCGACCGGGCTCATGTCAATCTCAGCAGCGAATAAGTCCATTGCACGCTCGATGGCTGCTGTTGCCTCGGGTCGTCCCGCTCCGCGATAGGCCACCGTGGTCATCGTGTTCGTCACGACGCTTTTCGCATGACTCCCAATCTTTGGAATTGCATATACGCCTGCAGCCATTACCCGAGTCATATAGGGAAGGAAGGCACCCATGCTTGGGTATGCCCCTGCTTCTTGAAGCACATCAAGTCGATAGGCCAACACGGTTCCATCACGTTTTCCGCCAATGGTGACGTGTTGTATCTGGCCCCGCCCATGACCCATCGCAACCATATTTTCAGAGCGCGTCTCAAGCCAACGCAACGGCATATTCAAATGTCGCGCCAGCCAAATAACGAGCATCTCTTCGGGATACAAGCCGATCTTGGCACCAAAGCCGCCACCTACATCGGGGGCGACAACCCTCACGCTCTCAAGCTCCCAACCAAATGCCTTAGTGATTGCGTGACGCGCCGACTGAGGTGCCTGGCTGCTCAACCATACGTTCAGTCGTCCATCAGTGCCTAGTGCCGCAGCGGTACTGCGCACTTCTAGTGGGGCAACCGCGACACGCTGGTTAACCAAGCGTTGACGCACAACAACCTCGCAACCCTCAAACTCAGAAACGTCGCCCTCGTCACCGAAAACCGCAGCCGTATTGGTGCCATGTTCAGGAAAGAGTAGAACTTCATCGTTTTGCGCATCTTCAACGTGCGCCACGGCTGGCAAGGATTCGTAGTCAACAATCGCCTGCTCTGCGGCGTCTTCTCCCTGATCGCGGCGTTCGGTCACGATAAGCACGACCGGTTCACCAACGAAGCGCACAACATCGCCAGCTAACCATGGCCGTGCCATAGAGGCAGGCAATATAGGAACTGCCATCGGAGACAATCCCAAGTCGAGATCGGCAGCGGTAAAGACCCCCGCTACACCAGGCATCGCTCGCACACCAACAACATCAATGTTTGTAATGCGTGCGTGCGCCATCGTCGAACGCACAAATGTCACATGACCAGCGCCATCAAGAAGCGGGTCAACAACATCGGCGACGTAAGTTCCCCCTCGCGTCAAAAGGGCATGATCTTCACGTCTGACAACCCTCTTACCCTGCAAACTCACCATGTGCGCACCCTATCGGTTGTGCACCAGGCATTGCTGGAGCAAAACCCTTAGGGGCGAAGACCTGCTGAGTTTGCAATTACATACTTGACTTTGTAGTACCAAGTTTCGCTACCCCAGTCTTTGTGAGGCACCGAGAGATCAGCGACATTCATGACCCAAAGTGTGGAATCTTAAACTCCACCTCTCACAACCAGTTGGTGACACGTTTCCAGGTTCGCTGAAAGATGTTGCCCGTATCGGTGGTCTGAACTTCACCAGAAACCATGGTGGTCGGTGGTGCAGGTTGCTCGGGTGGAAGCACGGCAAATGCCTCCTCGTCTGGACGAACGAGGTTGTAGCGCTCACGAGCTATGCGTTCTATCTCGGCATCACTTTGCAAAAGTTCAACGCGATCTTCGAGCACTTTGTTTTGTTCAGACAACACTTCAAGATTTTGTTCGGCTGTCGACAACGAAGCTCGCTGTGCGAGATAAGTACGCGTAGGAAAAACACCAGTGAAATGGACACCTGCCACAAACAAGGAGGCCAAGCCCAACCAAACCAGTGCCCGCGCCCCCTTCAAGCCGAAGACCCAGCCTTTTGAGAAGCAGCCCTCTTAGACAAGGCATCAGAACCCCGGTAGGCAGCAGTCTCACCAAGGAAAGCCTCAATGCGTAACAACTGGTTGTACTTCGCTACCCGGTCCGAGCGAGCAGGCGCACCTGTCTTAATTTGTCCGCAGTTGGTTGCGACTGCCAAGTCGGCAATCGTGGTGTCTTCCGATTCACCCGAGCGATGCGACATAACGCTGGTGTAAGAAGATCGAGTTGCCAACTCAACAGTGTCGAGTGTTTCGGTGAGTGTGCCTATCTGGTTGACCTTTACCAAAATAGAGTTCGCCACACCAGCATCAATGCCTCTGCGCAATCGTGACGAGTTGGTCACAAAAAGATCGTCACCAACAAGTTGAGTCTGCGAACCTAGCGCTGTGGTCAATGCCGCCCAGCCATCCCAGTCTTCTTCGGCCATGCCATCTTCTATCGAGACGATTGGGTAACGACTGCACAAGTCGACCCAAAAACCCACCATCTCTTCTGAGCTAAGCGTGCGGCCTTCACCTTCGAGACAGTAGGTCCCGTTATCCCATAGTTCGGTCGTTGCTGGGTCAAGCGCAATGGCTATATCGCTTCCTGGCACAAACCCAGCCTTTTCAATTGCTTCGACCAAGATCTGCACGGCTTGTTCATTAGAAGCAAGGTCGGGAGCAAATCCACCTTCATCACCAACTGCAGTTGCAAGACCCCGGTCGTCAAGAATCTTCTTAAGCACGTGATAGGTCTGCGTACCCCACGCCAAAGCCTCGCTAAACGAAGCTGCCCCGACCGGCATGACCATGAACTCTTGGAGATCAACATTGTTCGCCGCATGCATGCCACCGTTAAGCACATTCATCATGGGCACAGGCAATACGTGCGCATTGGCTCCGCCCACATAGCGAAACAGGGGAACATCTAGATGATCGGCCGCTGCCCGAGCCGTGCCAAGCGATATGCCAAGCAGCGCGTTGGCTCCCAAGCGACCTTTATTGTCTGTGCCATCAAGATCAATCAACGCTTGATCAAGGCCACGTTGGTCAAGTCCATCACGACCAAGAACCTCATCACGAAGTTCGCCGTTGACATGGCCCACCGCTCCGGCGACGCCTTTCCCTCCATAACGAGTGCCGCCATCGCGTAATTCAACGGCCTCAAACTGGCCGGTAGAAGCTCCCGAAGGAACAATCGCCCGCCCCCGAGCACCCGAAATAAGCACAACCTCAACCTCAACGGTTGGATTGCCCCGAGAGTCAAGTACCTCTCTGCCAATAATGTCTTCGATCGTGCTCACGTAACGTTCCACCTGTATCTAATTAGGCTGTTTCTGATGAGGTCCGCCTATAGGCGAGACTCTAAATGTTGCGAGTGTTGCTAATGTTACTCATTGTTACTGATGTTGAAAATGTTTACTTACGATTTTCTTCTTGTTCAACCTTTTCCCGAAAACGGGCAGACGTCGCTCGTAGCGCAGACTCGGGGTCAACTTTGGCTCGACGAGCAGCGGAAACGAGCACAAAAAGGGCATTTCCCACACCTTCATCGTCAGCTAGAGATGAAACATCTACAGCAGCTGGTGTTTCTACTTCTACCCCAATAGCTGTCGCTTTACGCTGAATTTTATGGGCATATAACAAGGAAGGGAGATTTCCGGGGATCCCCTCCATTATGCTGACGCGACCTTTTTCTTCGCGCTTGATCTGTTCCCAATTGCGAGCAATTTCATCATTGTCAGCAACTTCAAGCCCTGCAAAAACATGAGGATGACGCCGAGTCAACTTCTCGTTTACTGTGCGAGCGACATCGGCCAAGGTGAACTGACCCGCCTCGGCCCCAAGCGTGGCGTGGAAAAGAACTTGGAAAAGCACATCGCCAAGCTCTTCTTCTAGATGCTCGTAACCCTCACCACTTGTCTCGTCGAGTGCCTCAATGGCTTCGAGCAATTCATAAGTCTCTTCTAATAAATAACGAGTCAGACTGGCATGAGTCTGTTCTCTATCCCATGGGCACTGCTCGCGAAGGGTTCTGACCAGTTCCACAAGGTCCACCAACTCTGCAGCGACCGGTGCAGCCAATTCGGGAATATAAAGGGAGGTCAGATGATCTGGCTCGATGACACGATCGAGGTCTTCCCAGGAAATCTCAACAACCGACTCATCTACTAGTCCAAGTCGGTTCAACACCCACACCGTCTCAGGTGTCTCATCGCCAACAGAAAGTTTCACCTCAGATAACACCGCTGCGCTATCGCACTGAGCCACCAACAGCGGACCGCGCTGGCCAGCAGCTTGCACCGTAAAGCGATGACCATCTACAACACGAACGCCATCGACAAACGGGTCGATGCCAAGACGCACCCAGGCCAAATCGAGAAATGAAAGGGCGGGAACAACTAGCACTTCAATATCGCCATTGGTTACACGCGTATCGCCAACCAATAAATCGACACTTCGTTCAGCCACACGAGGTGAGCCCGGCACTGCATAGACCACCTCACCTGCCTCGTAAGCTGCCACAATCAATGCCTCGACGATGCCCTCATAGACCTCTTCTAAAGTTTCGGCCTGCTCATAAAGAGCATCAAAACTGGCTGCTCCCGTCATCACAGAAGCCGCCGGATGACGGGTCGTTCGGATAAACGAAGCCGACGCCTGATTGATGGCCGTCAAGGCAGCAGCCGTCACAAGCTCAGGTCCAGCTGGACCCAGCCCGATCACGGTAATACGCCGCCTTGTCAACACGAGAGGTTCAACACGAGAGGTTCAAAGCGGAGGGTCTGACTGAAAACACTAGGGAGCAGGTGGTGATTGAGGAGCGCCTGGTGGCTGAAGCCCTGGGGTTCCTGAAGGGAGACTTCCAGCGCCTGGTTTGGGTGAAGTAGTAGTAGTCGTTGGACCCTCTGGCGGAACGACCGATCCAACACCATCAGGGGTGCCATCGGTTGCACCCTTTGAAATTTCCCACGTACCGTACCGTTTATCAATAGTCACCTTGGCCTTGCTTGAGGAGGTAACAAGGAACTTCTCTAGTTCTTGAGAGCCCATTGCAGCCAGCACTTGTTCCACCTCAGCTTTGGCCTCTTGATAGGTCGGCGTCTTGCGCTCCTTCACGACAATCAGATGAAAACCAAACTGCGACTCAACTAATCCGCTCAGTTCACCAATGGGAAGTGAAAACAGCGCTTCTTCAAACTCGGGCACAAACTGACCCTTGCCTACACAACCAAGGTCACCGCCTTTTTCACCAGAACCTGGGTCATCAGAAACCTCTTTAGCCACCGTCGCAAAGTCTTCACCCTTGTCTAGGCGAGCCTTAACCGCCGTTGCCTCAGCCTTCGCCGCTACGGGGTCCACATCTTGAGTGCTAATGAGAATGTGGCTTGCGCAACCCTGAACGAACTCATCAGCATGTTCCTTGAAATAGGTCTCGGGCTTACCGGATCCAAGCTCATTTGCAAATGCCTCGTTCAACTTCTTAAAGAGTGCGCGTTGCCTTACAAGTTGATCTTGATATCCACCAGCAAACTTGTCGAAAACTGCCTTTCCACCGACTTGTTCAACAACGCTTTCACGGACAGAAGCAAGGTCGGCATCAACGATCTTGACCTTGCGACGCTCCAACTCAGATTCAATCAATTCGTAATAGACCCGCTGGGTCAGCAGTCGAGCAATAAAGGTGGTGTCGAAAGTCCCAGCAGACTCGCCTGTCTGGGTAGATTGCAATCCTTGTTCGACCAGATCGCGATAACTCTTGTTATCTCTAATGGCTGATAGCTCATCTTGGAGAGACCCGTCACTGATCTCTGTGCCATTAACTGTTGCAGCAGGCGAGTTGGACAAAAAGCTGCATCCGCCGAGAGCCACAACGGCGATGAGGGCAAAAACAACGATCGATTTTGAGCGCATAAGGTTCACGAGTTCAAG
>JBBSKG010000086.1:0-11583 GCA_038256565.1 Acidimicrobiales bacterium
CGATCTTTGCACCGAGTGCCACGTGTTGAGCATGAAGTGGCGAGAAAGGAAAGGGCACGTCGTGATCTTAGTTGCCCAACGACTCAGAGCCCCACCTGTCCGCTGAAGCACTTAGCCCTAAAGAGCAACAGAGAGTGTCGTAGATGGAGAGTTTTCAGAAACAGTTCCGTCAGATGGATGAAGAAGATGCAGCGCAGCATCAATCTCACCCTTTACTCCAGACATAGGAACGATATTCAACACACCTTGGCCCAAACGAAGAAGGTCAATGATCTCTTCACCGGTCTGCAGAGAGACCGAATGAGCCCCGTTGATCACCAGATTGGCCGTAGCGATATCTTCCCCAAGATTATCTCGGAGGTAGTCAATCGCCCTACGAGCGGACTGGAGCGCCACCCCCGCGTCAAGCAGATTCTTAATGACCTTTAACTCGAGCAAGTCACGGTAGGAATACCGTCGTTGGCTTCCGCTTCCCGTGGCGTCAGTAACTGAGGGACGAATCAAATTGGTACGAGCCCAATAATCGAGTTGGCGATAGGTAATACCCACGATGGAACAAACCTGCGGACCCCGGTAACTGTTTTCCACGCCTCATACCTCTTCTCGAACCAAGTTAACTTCTCGAAACCTATTGAAGACTGAAACCAGACCCTACCCTTTGAAAACAAAAAACATGCGTGAAATTACGCTACAGATAAAATCTGCGCCCGTCACCCGCCACCGCCTCGCACGGCATCATCTACCTCTTCCAGTTGTTCTTTAGTCCCAATCAAAATCAACACTTGTTCTGGAATCATCTTGAAGTCAGGGTCGGGATTAGTCGTAAAAGTTCCATCAACATGACGTAACGCCAAAACAAGGGCCCCTGTTTGATCTCGAAGGTGAGAATCTCGCAAGCTGCAGCCCGCTAAGGGCGAACCCTCGGGAATCGTTACTTCAGCAAGGCGAAATTCAAGGCTTCCATCATGCATGACTACATCAAGAAACTCTGCAACATTGGGCTGAAAGGTGAACGCTGCCATACGTGCCCCGCCGATCTCTTGGGGATTCACCACCCGATTTGCCCCAGCGCGAAGAAGCTTGTCATCCGCTGAAGCCAACCGAGCACGAGCAACAATGAAGAGATTCTGATTGAGAGATCGGCCTGAGAGGGTGACGAACAAATTGTCCGCATCACTTGTTAGAGCAGCCACCAAAGTCGCCGCCGAACCAATACCTGCACGCCACATCACATCGTCGTCAGTGGCGTCGCCCAGGACATAAGGGTGCTCGATACCTTCGAGACGCTCGGGGTCATTGTCAACGACAACGACTTTCCCGGCATACCCGACGACACGCTGAGCCACGGTGCGTCCAACTCGCCCCCATCCACAGATGATTACATGACCTGACATTTGCTCAATCTGGCGCTGCATACGGTGTCTCCTCATTGTTTCGCTGAGGCGTCCCTCTACCAATGTTTCAAGAAGAACCCCAAAGGTATAAAGCGCCGAGCCAACTCCACCAAGAATGAGGGCGATTGTGAAAACTTTTTCTCCTGCGCTGAATGGGTGAACCTCACGAAAACCAACTGTGAAGATCGTTATAACGGTTTGATACAGCGCATCTAGTGGACTAAATCCGAAAGCTAAATATCCAGCGAACCCGATCAGCACCACTAGACCAAGCAAACAGAGGCCTCGAAAGACCCGCAGCCAAGGGTTCACCATCACAAAGGTGGAGCCATTCAACTCGCGAAATCTTCAGGGTTTACGTCATCTATGAATGCTCGGAACTCGTCGACTATCTGGTCCTGTTCTTCAGGCTCGTCTGGCATGGGGCTAGCGGCGACGTCTAGAACACTCTCTTCGACAAAAACTGGAGCATTGACGCGCACAGCCAAGGCCATTGCATCAGATGGGCGACTTGATACGACGTGCACCTGGCCGCCATGTTCTAAAACTATTTCCGCGTAGAAGGTGCTCTCCCTGAGATCTGTTATCACCACTCGGTGCACGATGGCACCGATCTCAAGAAGCACGTCACGCAAGAGATCATGCGTCATCGGACGAGGTGTTGGGATGCCCTCCATGGCCAAAGCGATTGACTTGGCCTCTTCGGGACCGATGTAGATAGGCAACACGCGACGCTCGCCACCATGTTCGCGCAACAAGGCAACCGGGTTGTTGGCTGGCAGTTCAAGGCGCACGCCCATAACTTCCATCTCGACCACGTTCAAACCCTATCGTCTATCGCTCTAACGGATGGCGATCATTTGGTTCCATCGGCTCACCGAGACGGATCAGAACCCTCGATTACTGATTTAAGACCTTGGCGTAAAAGGCTGGCTCTCAGGCTCTCCCCGAGCCGCGCCAGATCGCCTGCCTTATCGATAGCTTGGCGACGTGATGCCGGATTGCGTTGTTTAATCAATGGCAACACCATCTGTTCATAGAAACCTGCCTCACGTTCGGCTGCGGTTTTGTACATTCGTAAATGACGAGCCTCTACTCCGTGATCTGCAAGCTCTCGTGAAAGTCGCGCCGCCACTAAAGCTTCTTCGTCATATATAACATGTCCGCCAACCGCCCTTCCCGTCACGATGCCGTAACGCTCAAGCTCACGTATCTGTTCACGGGATTGGCCTGAAGCATTAGATAATTCATCGAGACTAAAGGTTGCAGACGTAAGTGACCCGAGCAGCGGCCCAAGCATGCTTGCGACCTCGGCGGCAGGCTTGACTTGCTCAACGTCAGCCTTACGTTCAGGGGTCTTCACAACAGTAGGTTCGTCTTCTATCGAAGCTGGAACTTTGGTGAAGGCTGATGCTTTTGATGCTATCACCTGGCCTGTTGCATCTAAATCTTCACCTGCGGTATCAAGACGATCTTTAATGATCTTAAGGGGGAGAAAATTATCTCGTTGCTGAAGAAGCACCCATCGCAAACGTTTCACGTCATGTTCGTAGAACTTGCGATAGCCCGAAGGGGTGCGTTCTGGATTGATAAGGCCCTGGCTCTCAAGGAAACGGATTTTTGAGATGGTGACATCGGGATGATCGCCCTTTAGGAGGTCTAGAACCTCACCAATTGAAAGGTGCGAATCTGACAACGGCATATCACTCACAAAGAGCCTATTTTCACGAAAGATCCTGTTCGCTATTGCAAAACAGAACTAACTTAAATCGACCAATCTGCAGCTCATCACCACTTCCCAATGGAGACTCCTCCACACGTTCTCGATTGAGATAGGTGCCATTTAGTGACCCAGCGTCTCTTACTAGAAATCCATTTACGTCTCGAATAATTTCTGCATGACGACGAGAGACAGTGATGTCGTCAAGAAACACTTCACTGTCAGGATGACGACCAACCGTTGTGACCTCGTTGTTAAGCAAAAAAGTTGAGCCTTCACCCGGTCCGCTTCTGATGAGTAAAGCTCCGGGGGCATCACCTAGTGACAGTCCTTCGGCCAAGAGCGCTTCGCCATTAATGGTCGCATCATGTTCGGTTGAGTTCGGCTCAGTCTCTACACGTGGAATGTTCAAGGTCTGATGATCGTCGCCCGATAAAGGCTCGCCACAAGAGGAGCAGAAATTTGCCCCTTCACTATTATGATGCCCACATCGATTGCAGATCACCTGAGCCACCCTTGATCCTTTTGAGTTCTATCCGTCGACCAATGCCCTATAGGCATCGGCATCGAGCAATCCACTGACTTCATCCAAGCTGCTTGGTGCGATAAGACAAATCCAACCATCACCATAAGGGTCATCGTTCAAACACTGCGGCTCATCAGTCAACTTGTCATTCACGGCAACGACGGTTCCAGCAATTGGAGCGTAAACGTCTGAGACGGACTTCGTTGACTCCACCTCGCTGAAACTTGCACCAGTGGCGACTAATGACCCGACCTCAGGAAGCTGAATAAAGACAATGTCTCCAAGGGCATCTTGGGCATAGTCAGTGATGCCCATTCGCGCCTCGACCCCCTCTAGGCGAACCCACTCGTGGTCGGATGAATAACGAAGTTCATCAGGGAAATTCATGAAGCGGACGATATCGGAAAGCAGGGCACTCGTGTTCACTCGGCGTTCGTAAGGACCAGTTGGAGAATGCGTTGGCACTGTTTGCGAGCCAAATTTCGGGCTTCCTCGTCGCTACCCGCCTCTGCCCAGACATGGGTTATTGGGTCCTTTAGATCAGGAACGCTCAGCACCCATCCATCTTCGTGGCGTTCCTTGACCCCGTCAAGGAGTATGAGTTCATGATCGCCATTTTCGACCAGTGAGCGCATGACGACTCCCTTGGCATGCCAAGGCGTGGTCACCATTTCATGTGCCATATAAACGGGCTCGAGAGATTCAACGACCTTGGAAAGTTTGATCTCGTTATAAGCAAGAAGTTCCAGCATCGACACGAAGGCCACCGTCGCATCAAATGCAGGCAAGAAAGCTGGGAATATGAACCCGCCATCGGTATTTGCACCAAAGACCATATTTTCAGCACTAGCTGAATCCATGAGAGAAGCCGTACTCATCTTGGTCCATTCGACTTCTAGCCCATGCGATCGCGCTAGACGCTCGGCCGCATCTGTGGCTACTACTGGCAGTGCAATCCGACTACCTGGCTGGGCACGCAAAGCAATGAGATGGATATATGAGAGCATCGCCTCTGTATCGCTGAGAATGCGTCCCTCGTCATCTATCAAAGTGAGATGTTCGCCTCCAGGGTCGATCACTACACCGAGTTGAGCACCCGAGGAGCGCACAAGCGTTCCAACGTTTGCAGCATGGGTGGCGGCATCAAAGCTAATGGCTTGGGCAGTTGACGCATAAGGGTTAACTGCCAACACATCAGCACCAAGTTTTGCCAAAACGTTAGGCATAACAAAAGAGGTGGAACCATAAGAATAATCAACAACAACCTTGAAATGCCTTTGTCGCACTAAGCCAAGATCGACCGCAGCTGTCACGGCTGTGGTGTAGTGCTCGATCGCTCTTGGCGGGTAACCAATGTCGCCAATGTCGCCAGGAAAAACCCGGCGGAAGTCTTCTCGATAGAACAAGCGCTCTACTTTGCGAGTCACCGTCTCCGAAATATCTAGTCCACCTACATCAAAGAATCGCAAGATCACCGATTGGGGGTCGTCATTAATAAGACGGATGGAAATGCCACCTTGAGCCTGTTCTGAGCGAACTTGAAATCTTGTCGTAGGAACTGGAGCGACCTCAAGGTCATTTACATGAACCCCTGCAGCATTGAGTCCGGCCATGACTGAGCGCTTCAACATACGAGCTGACCGACTCGCATCTCGCGAAGTCACCACGGTTGCCCCTTTCTTTAATGTGGTGGCATAAGCCATGGCAACGCGAGTAGCAAGCTCGGGTGTGATGTCAACATTGGCCAAGCCGGCCACACCGTGCTCTACAAAGAGTGAACGAGCCCCCTTGCTTTCCCATACAAGAGAAGCGTTTACTACCGCTCCCGCCTCAACGGTCTTGAACGGATACACCTTGACGCTCGCAGTGACGATCGCCTGTTCTCCAATAAAACAATCGTCACCTAGTACCACATCTTCGTCACAACTCGCATGAGCACGTAGGTCACATGATCGACCTATCACTGCGCCCCGCACCCGAACACCACGGGCCATGTAAACGCTGTCATGAACGATGGAGCGCTCAACCTCGGTATCAGGGCCCACCATCACGTTCGAGCCCAGTGTCGTATAGGCACCAATACGAGCGCCCGCTTCAACCTTGGTGTAGTCCCCCACAATTACCGGACCTGTAATATTTGCCGTGGGATCTACCTCTACACCTTCTCCCAGCCAAATACCTTTCTCGACCTGAAACCCAGGGATCTCGATATCGACCTTGCCATCGAGTAGGTCACGATGAGCCCTCGCATATGCCTCAACGGTGCCGACGTCTTCCCAATAGCCATCGCAGACATAGCCATACAGACTCTTTTTTTGTTCAAGAAGTACCGGAAACACGTCGGTAGAAAAATCGACCGGGCCACTTGGGGCAATGAAGTCAAAGATTTCGGGTTCAAGCATGAAAATGCCGTTATTGACAGTGTCGCTAAAAACCTGTCCCCATGTGGGTTTCTCCAAGAAGCGTTCGATGGAGCCATCGTCATTAGTAACGACGATTCCAAACTCAAGGGGATTTTCAACCGCCGTTAGCCCAATGGTTGCTAATGCGCCTTTTTCTTGATGTACTTCGACAATCTTTGAGAGATCAATGTCGGTCAACACGTCACCAGAAATAACTAAGAATCGCTCATTGAGTTCGTCCATGGCGTTTCGTACTGAACCTGCGGTGCCGAGCGGAGTCTCTTCGGTGGCATAAACCATACGAACTCCAAATTCGGAACCATCTCCAAAATAAGTTCGAATGTGATTGGCTAAGAACGCAACCGTGACCACGATGTCGTCAAAACCATGCCTGTGCAACAAGCGCACGATATGTTCCATCATCGGCTTGTTAGCTACCGGGATCATGGGCTTGGGCTGGTTAGAGGTGAGAGGACGAAGGCGCGTGCCCTCTCCCCCTGCCATAATGACCGCTTTCAAAGGACCTGCTTTTGTTGAGAGTCTCGATCGGCAAGCGCCTGTTTGGCCATTGGCACATAACCAGCAGCCGAGTAATAGCTGATTGCCAAACCTGGGATCACAAAGACCCATGCCGCGAACTTGGCACTATCTGCCCATGACAAATCTGAATGTCCGGCAAGAAACAACGGGAAAGCAAACATTAAGAGGAAAGTGCCCGTTTTGCCCCACCATGTCACATCAAGACGCCTTACCCCCATGACAGCAAGCACTACCGATACGAGCGCCACGAGGGACTCGCGGGTGAAAGAAAGAACGGCAACTGCAACTGGTAAGGAGCCATCTATAACCATGGCGACGATGCCCACGATGAACATCAGCCGATCGGCCGTGGGGTCAAGCACTTTGCCAACTGTCGACACTTGCTTAAATCGACGAGCTATATAGCCATCGACCCAATCAGTCGCCCCAAGTACCGCAAGCAAATATGCGGCATCTGCTCGTCTTTCTTCCACGACAAGCAACCACCAAAAGAGTGGGATGCAGGCAAGACGAACAAGCGAAATCAGATTTGGAATCGTCAGGACCCTGTCATCGCCCTCATCGCCAAAGCCTGGCTGGTCATGCACCATGGACGAAAGTCTACGAGAGGGCGCTACACAACCACAGGCTTTTGGCCAAAGTCGTCACAAAAAAGAAGGAACCGGACTCTCGTATGAAAGTACCGGTCCCTCCAAATGGTCGGGCTGACAGGATTTGAACCTGCGACCTTCGGTCCCCCAGACCGACGCGCTAACCAAGCTGCGCCACAGCCCGAGACCTCGACACCCTAGCGGTTACGCAGGCAGGTCACGAACCTTGTGCGGGTCTTGCAAAGATTTTAGATGCGTTCAAACACCCATACCGCTGCATCTACGACTCTCCACCCCAAGTAAATCACCAAGGCAGCAACCAACAGCCTGAAATGCCACGGTGCTTTTGGGGGCGGGGTGAGTTCGCCAGGTTCTCCCACGACTTGACCACAGCTTGGACACGACCCATCGACCTGCAAAGTGTTTGGGTTCCAGAAACGATTGCAATCATCGCACCAAGGCATTTCGCTACCGTTCCTAGTTGCTCAGTTCGAACGCTTGCGTACACGTAGTTTGAGCGGAGTGTTGCCCATGTCAAAGTGTTCTCGTATGGAGCGTTCGAGATAACGAAGATAGGTAGGAGGCAATTCGCGGTTGGAAAAAAGCGTAAATGTTGGTGGGTCAACCGCCCCTTGGGTTGCGTAAAGAACCCGGCCTGTCGGTGAAGGGTGTGCGGCCTGGGCTCGTTGAATGACCTGATTGAGTGCTCGCGTGGGCACACGCCTGTGATACGACTCAATCGCTTGCGCAAGAGCGGGCATAAGCTTGTTCATGCCCTTGCCCGTAAGGGCACTTGCCTTAAGAACGGGCGACTGGGCCATGAAGTGCAGCTTTTGTCCAACCTGATAGGTGATCTCCTCACGCTCTTCTGCGTCGAGCGTTTCCCACTTGTTTAAAAAAACCACCACTGGACAACCAGCCACATCAACACGTTCAGCAAGACGCTGATCTTGATGCGTGATGCCTTCATTTGCATCTATAACCAGCACCGCTACATCTGCATGATCAATTGCTTGAAGTGCCCGCACCAACGAGTAGTACTCCGTGCCATTGTCGATGCGTGATTTGCGACGCATCCCCGCAGTGTCGACAAAGCGGATCGGGCCGTGCTCGGTCTCAACCACCGTGTCAATCGTGTCGCGAGTAGTGCCCGGCATGTCGTGCACCACTGCTCGCTCTTCACCAATAAGCTTGTTAAATAATGTCGACTTGCCAACATTTGGCCGACCCACAATGGCGACAGCTGGCACTTTCTCGTCTTTGATATCAGGCATACCAATGTCTGCATCTTCACCTTCACCGCCAACGGCACTCCCGAAGTCAGAGTCAAAATCAGGATCGTCTAGAGCCTCTGGCGCCTCGGGCATAAGACGAATCGCCTCATCAAGTAGATCGCCACTACCGCGACCGTGAAGTGCGCTGAGCGGCCAAGGATCACCGATGCCCAGTTTCACCAGTTCCCACATCTCTGGTTCCCGATGCTCGCTGTCGATCTTGTTCGCAACTAACAAGATGGGCTGGTTTCGACCTCGAAGCCGAGTTGCCATCTGGCGATCTTCTGGAGTCACGCCAACCGATGCATCTACCACAAACAAAATTACATCTGCTTCTTCCCATGCTCGTTCAGACTGACCACTTACTTTGTCGTCAAGAACCGAACCTTTAGACAGCCAGCCACCAGTATCGACGATTGTGAACTCACGCCCGTTCCAGTTAGCCACGACTTCCTTGCGATCACGTGTAACGCCGGGGCGTTCCTCAACTATTGCCTCACGGCGTCCGATCACCCGATTCAACAAGGTTGATTTACCCACATTGGGGCGCCCCACAATGGCGACAATTGGCAAACGTTGGCTACTCATTTCTTATGCCTTTCCAAGGCTTTGCGAAGAGCCACGCCATCGGTGGGCACAATCTCGACATCTCTGGGTAATTCATTTGGCGTCATGCCGTCTAGGAAGCGGCCCTGCGAAATACAGACATCAGGCAGCAGGTACCGGTGACCCTGAGGCTCAAGGGTGAGCGTACGAGCTAAGTCGGCACCGACCATCAGACCCGTAACTCCGATATTGCCCCCAAAAAACTCATTTTCGACGGTGACCACACGGACATCATCTCGACCCAAACCCTCTAACAATGGAGCAATCACCCTGGCCCCATATGGACCTGTCAAAACCCCAGTGAATCGATCTTCTCGTTTGCCAAGCTGCACGGGCGTTTCGGTCAAGCGCTGCGCGCGATAACCCGTGGCGGGCGCTCCATCAACCCATGAAAAGAAACCAGCCTGCACGCCAATTGGTTCATTGCTACGGCCCAAAAACTCCTCTTCAAATGAGCGAGCCATACCTACACCGTCTTCGTGCATGGGAAAGCCCTCATAAGTATCAGCATTTGGAAACCCACGGTTGGCCAAGAGGTAGTACTCGTCGCCTGCAAAGACCATGCGGCGTCCAAGCAAAGAGAGGAAAACTCGCTGCCACGACTCAATCATGTCAACCACTGACTGGGCCTCACTAAGCGTATGAGGACGCATGGCGTCTTCTGATGAGTAGCGACTCAACCCGAGAGGAACAACACATATAGAAGAAAGCTCGGGATACTGATCGAGCACTCCGCATAAAGTGTCATCTAGTACCACACCATCATTGATGCCTGGGCACACGACTACCTGACCATGAACCTCAATGCCGTGATCGAGCAGGGCGCGCAACCAACGAAGACTTGTTGCCCCTCGACGATTGCTCAACATACGCGAGCGCACATCGGCGTCGGTGGCATGAATACTCACATGTAATGGACTTAGCTTGGCGGTAACTACACGTTCAAGATCTACCTCGGTGAACCGGGTCAAGGTGGTGAAATTTCCATAGAGAAAACTCAACCGGTAGTCATCATCTTTTAGATACAAGCTCTCGCGCATATTGGGAGGTAGCTGGTAGATGAAACAGAACTCGCAATGATTGTCACAAGTCCTAACCTGATCGAAAAGTGCAGAATTGACCTCTGCCCCAAGCGGCTCACCTTCACGTTTAAAAACTGTCACCGTTTGGTCGAGTCCGCCACGTCTCACGTCAAGTTCAAGGTCCGCCTCATCTACCCATAATTTCCAATCAATAACGTCGCGCGGCGAACGACCACCAATGGCAACGACTTCATCGCCTGGTCGCAAACCTGCCTTGTCGGCCGGCGAACCGGGCGCGACGGCGACGACAGAGGGAAGAGACATAACCCCAGGATACGTTCCCCTTCACAAACCTCCATGGTTAGGACCCGAGACAAAACTACTTGCGCGGCCGAAGGCCGAAAGTGAATACACCACAAAGGTTAAACATGTAAGCGCCGCGCAAGTAGTTTTGTCACTGGTCCTTAGGGCATGGACTACACCACCAGTAGCCTGGGGCGTAATGAATGTTGACAAGGTGCTACTTGCCGCCCCCCGTGGGTTCTGTGCTGGGGTTGAAATGGCCATCAAAGCGTTGGCATGGATGGTCCGAGCCTTTGAGCCACCGGTCTACTGTTACCACGAGATTGTTCATAACCAACTGGTGGTTGATCGCTTCGAGAGCCTTGGAGTGGTCTTCGTAAATGACATCGCCGAAGTGCCATCAGGAGCACCTCTAATGCTCTCAGCACACGGGTCGGCTCCCGATGTTGTTATTGCTGCCCGTGCCACAGGTGGCTACGTGGTAAATGCAGTCTGTCCGCTTGTGACAAAAGTGCACCATGAAGTAAAAACCCGTGCCAACAAAGGGTTTGCCGTCCTCTATGTTGGCCATGAAGGTCACGACGAGGCCGTAGGGACAATGGCTGTAGCACCTGAGAGTACCTATCTTCTCGAAACCGAAACCGATGTTGCCAACCTTATTGACCCAGGCAAACCGGTCGCATTATTGGCGCAAACCACCTTGAGTCATCACGATTGGTCAGGCGTTCTAAATGCAGCTCGTGAGCGTTTTCCTGGTCTATGGATGCCGGGTCGCAGCGATCTTTGTTTTGCTACAACTAATCGTCAATCAGCGCTGGTAGAGATTGCGCCACGCTGTGACGCAGTTGTGGTAATCGGCTCAGCCAACTCTTCAAACACCGTTGCGCTGGCAAAAGTAGCGACAGCAACCGGTTGCAAGCGGGTGTTGCGTGTCAATGGAGCAAACGAGTTGCCAGACGACCTTGTCGGAACCATCGGCGTAACCGCAGGCGCTTCAGCTGCAGAAGAAGTTGTAGCTGCAATTATCGAACGGCTTGCTCCACGCAATGGTGTCGAAGAGGTTTCGTTGACCACTGAAGACGAGTACTTTCCACCACCACGTGAATTGCGAGAATTGCTGAGTGCCATCGCAGCGGTATCGTCTTTTGCCTTGGCTGCCGCAGTTGATAGACCAGTAACGCTCGATCGTGATCTCTCAGCAAGCAC
>JBBSKG010000087.1:0-11218 GCA_038256565.1 Acidimicrobiales bacterium
CGACCCCGGCGCGGGATACGAGAGCTCGTAGGTGTGGTCGGGAAATCCGTAGTAGACCCGCCTGCAGACGTCGTGGCCGAGGTTGACGCGTTCACCCGACAGGCAATCTCCGGCGACATGCGCGACGGCGACATACGCGACGGCGACATCTTCGCCGCTGGCGTCGAGCCGCCCACTGATGCTTCGCCACTCGTAAGACTTGTGGCGTTCACGGGTCGCCACGTCCCAAAGGGGGCTCATGCGCGACGCTCACTGTCCCCTCAGCTCTGCTTCGGTTCGACGAGAAGGTCCAGCACCTCACCAATGGTGCGCTCGCGGCTGACCGAGTCACGCAAGGGAAGATCCTCTTGTATGTGGTACCGGTTGCGGCGACCTTCCTTCTCCTTGACCACGTATCCGGCTTCGGTGAGGTCTGCCACGATGCCGTAGGCAGTGCGCTCGGTTATTTCGAGCACGACGGCAAGGTCCCGTAGACGAGCATCGGGATCATGGGCGATAAACAACAAGGCCCGAGCGTGGTTCGTGAGAAAGCTCCACTTGGCCATCCCTTTATTATAGTCGATAAATACTGGAAATAGCTTGCTAGTTTTGTTCATCCGATGTATCCTCAGCTGAGTAGTCCTTGAGGGCTCCTGGAAGCAAGAGGGGGTTGACGTTATGGGAATTGTTGTCAGCATGTTCATGATCGCGGTTGGAGCCATCATGCGCTTCGCCGTTTCTGCGCAAACTGAAGGTTGGAACGTTCACACCGCCGGCATGGTGCTGATGGTTGTGGGCGGCATGGGAGCCGTGCTTTCCATCGCCTTCTGGGCGAGTTGGGGTGGGTTCGACCGCATGGGGGGGCGTGGCGTTGCCACCGGCGGCACGACTCTCGGCGGCCCGACCCTGGGGGGCCAGGGGACGTCCGCGAGCAGCCAGCGCACAACGACGATTCGGGAGAGAGAAGACCTCTAGCGTCCTGTAGGGGTCAAATATTCATCTACTTCAGATTTCTGGGGTTCCTGACCATCCCCGGGTCCTGGCGCAGGCCCGCAAGCGTCGCGCCGACCTCGCTGGCAGACGCCGTCTGCATGATGCGTACGACATCGGCAGTGTCCTTGTCGCTGAGGCGGTCTACCCGGCCGGTAGCCAACCGTTCATGGATCTTGTGCGCCTTGGCAACGATAAGAGCCGCCACGCCTGCGACCTCAACTCCGGCCATGCCCATGAGGATGCCACGTATCGGGCGCCAGAGTGGCAATTCGGAGTGGCAACTCCGCCGAATGGCAGGTCAGAGATTCAGAAAGGGCCTCTGAACTGCCTGTTCTTGGCGCCCCCGGCGTGATTCGAACACGCGACGCACGGTTTAGGAAACCGACGCTCTATCCCCTGAGCTACGGGAGCAATAGCAAACAGCCCTCGTCGTGAAGGCGGGTACCAGTGATCAGACTAGTGGTGTCAGCCGGCAAGCTCGGTCGTGGTGCGTGAGCGATAGAAGTGGCCCATCTGGACGGCAAATGCTATTAGGGGCACTGACAAGAATGCTCCCAGAATTCCACCGACTGCGAGGCCTCCTGCAACAGCCAAGACGGTCACAAGTGCGTGCAAACGTAGGGCTGGTCCCAAAATAAGTGGCTGCAAAAGATTTCCTTCAATCTGTTGGACCGCGATCGTGGCACCAAGAATGACTGCCGCATCTCCTACTCCACCAGAAACTAAGGCAATTAGCGTTGCGATCAGCCCAGCAACGGTGGCACCGATAATTGGCAGGAACCCTCCGAGAAATGTCAGCACAGCAAGGGGCAACACCAACGGAACGCCCATCACCCATAGGGCAACGCCAATGAGCACGGCATCAATAAACCCAGTGGCGGCGGTCGCAAACAGATATTGCTTCATGATCTCGCGCCCAGCCTTTCCGGCTGCCTGCAGATCATCTCGATAGCGAGGTGAAGCGCGTTCATCGAGCCACGCCGCCATTCGATCACCGTCCTTAAGGAGGAAGAAGAGTGTGAATAGAGTCAACACCAACCCACCGACGAACTCGAGCGCGAACCTTGCGCCACCAATTACTTGGCGAGAAATACCTCCACCTCCGGTCTGACGCAAGGCACTCGATGCTTGATCTTGAAACGATTCCAAGCGCTCAGGAGAAACATTGAATTGATCTTGTACCCAGCCACGAATCTCATCGGCACCTTCTTTTGCCTGGTCACCGACTTGATCGAACTGGCCAGCAACGCTCGTACCAATCCATGCCAGCAGGCATACCAAAACAACCAAATTAAGGGTAAATATAGTTGTTGCCGCTAACGATCGGTGCCAACCATGTGCGCGTAACCACGCTGCCATCGGTTCTAAAATTGACGCCAGAAACATAGCCATCAAAACCGGTATGACGATCACCGAAAGCTGAATGACTATGTAGGCAAGAACCAAAGTGGCCGCTGTACCCGCTAAAAATCGCCAGCCCCAATCACCAATATTGATAAGGGCCTGAGGAACTGTGGTCGTGGGATCATCTTGACTGATCATTGCCTTATCTTTGCGTACTCATTTAGAGGCTCCGCGGATAGGCGCACCTTGTGTGTGATAAAGAACTCGCAAGTCAGGCCGGGTAAACCACAATCTCGGTGGCTTTGATCGAAACCCAGATGGGGCCTCCATCAACCAAGTTCAGCTCGGCTACAGCTGCAGGCGTGACTTCTGCAACGAGCGATATTGGTCCGCCTACACGCACCCGAACCCGGGAGCCCTCAAACTCAAAACTCTCAGCTATTCCCTGCCACACGTTACGAGGCGTTCCTTCGGGGCATTGGTGGTGCAACGCGACTGCCCGAGGATGGAATACTGCGAATACTTCACCCTCGGCCTTATCAGCAATGGTCAAACCAAAGCCGTTGAGTTGCACCTGATCACCTTGAGCTTTACCCCGGAAAAAATTCAAACCAACCAAGTCAGCAACGTAGGGAGTGCGGGGACATTCACTTATTTCTTGAATTGAACCCTGCTGAACGAGTGATCCCTCTTCCATGACTATCAGGCGATCAGCAAGCGCCATTGCCTCAAGGGGATCGTGTGTGACAATCAGACAAACCCCGTCATAGTTGTTGAGCTCATCACGTAACATCCGTCGAGTCTCAAGACGAGTCGTAACGTCTAGGGCGCTGAGGGGCTCATCTAGCAACAACATTCTGGGGTTTATTGCCAACGCCCGGCCGAGCGAAACCCGCTGCGCTTGACCCCCCGATAAAGCCACTGGTTTCGCATGGGCCTTATCTTTCACACCCAGGCGCGCCAACCAAGTTTCCGCCTCACGGCGTGCTTGTGACTTGCTCTTTCCCATGGCCCGCAGGCCGAAGGCCACGTTTTCGAGCGCGCTCATATGGGGAAACAACGCGTAGTCCTGAAACACCATGCCGATCTGTCGTTTCTCTACCGGTACAGAGCTCTTAAACACTTGACCATCGAGTGTGATGTGGCCGGAATCGATGGGCTCCAAGCCAGCAAGCGCTCGCAATAACGTCGTCTTTCCTGCTCCATTGGGACCAAGCAATACAACCGTCTCACCCGATGCGGCCGTCAACGAAACGTTCAAGCAAAATGACCCACGGGTCAGGGTCACCTGGGCATTTAAAATCGTCATCCCGGTCCTAACCACCGATCGCGAAAACCAACAAGGACAACCGTTGATACCGCCAATAGGACCAGACTTAAGGTCACTGCCGTTCCAAGGCCCGTGCTCTGCAAATGCAGATAGACGGCTAACGGAAGCGTCTGGGTTTCACCTGGAAGGTTGCCCGCAAAGGTGATTGTCGCACCAAACTCTCCCAAGGCACGCGCCCAACAAAGAGCCACTCCCGCCAATAGTGATGGGAGCAAGAGCGGCAACGTAACCCTTATAAATACGGTCCATCGGTTAGCGCCGAGCGTTTGAGCTGCCTCTTCATAGCGAGTATTTACGGCACGAAATCCTGATTCGACCGTCAGAACTAACAAAGGCATCGCAACAAAAGTGGAAGCCAACACCGCTCCTGGAGTTGAGAATGCTAGCGATATATCGAACCATCGATAGAGGTATTGGCCGATCAGGCCACGGCGGCCAAACGCCAGCAATAATGCAACGCCGCCTACCACGGGCGGCAAGACCATTGGGGTAAGGGTGATGATGCGCAGATATCGCTTGGCGGGAAACTCCACTCGTGCATAGAGCCAAGCGAGGGGTACCCCAAACACCAATGCAAGTGCTGTGCTGCTAAGTGAAACAACCAACGACAACCAGAGCGCTTCACGAACCGGCGGCTCTGCAAGGTTCGCACCAAGATCACCCCATGGGGCTCGCCATAACAACCCAATAAGTGGCATGACAAAAAAGGCCATGGCAACAATGGCCAAAACTAGGACCGGGGTCGGCAGCCGTTCGCTGCGACGAGGTGACGTCACGGAACAAGTAGACCATGGTGAGTCAACACACGACGACCATCTGGTGAGAGAAGAAAGGCGACGAACTTCTTTGCATTATTGCGGTTGTTAGTCGTGCGAATGAGAGCTACGCGATAAGAAGTAGTGGCGTTGTCAGACTTTGCGATCGGGATGCCCTCAATTTCGCCTTTACTCGCACTCAGATCACTTACATACGCAAGGCCCGCATCAACTTCACCTAGGGCGACTTTGGCAACAACGCCCTTCACGTTTTCTTCATAAGAACGTGGGGCGACCACCACGCCGGCTCGGGTCAACACTTCATTCCCAAGAGAACCACAAGGAACTTCGATTGCACACAGCACCGAGGTGACATCTGGTCGGGCAAGATCGGTGAGGTCCTTAATCATCTTTGGGTTGCCCGGCTCGACGATGATCGTCAGTTTGTTTGCTGCAAATGTGCGGGGGTCAACTACTAAGTCGGTGTTGGTGTCCAACTCGGTCATCGTTGGTTCATCGGCACTGGCAAAGATATCGGCTGGGGCTCCATCGGTGATTTGTCTTACCAAAGTTGGTGAGCCTGCGAATTGGAACTTCACCTTCACCTTCACACCGGCGTTTGCGGCCTCAAACTCCTTGCCAATCTCAGTGAAAGCCGTGGTCAGCGATGACGCACCAAACACCGTGAGTGTTTCCTCTGAACTTGAGTCGCCACCCGTAGAAGAACTCGAGCAAGCGCCAATAAATAGAGCGAGGACAACACCGCATGCTGCTGTAAAACCCTTGAACTCATGGGTTTCCCAGATTGTCTGCACAAGGAAAGATCGCGTCGCAGGAAAGCTGCTACTTAATGAGCGGGTCGCGGGGGAGTCCGAGGATACGCTCGCCGATCTGGCTTCGCTTGATCTCAGAGGTACCGCCAGCAATAGACATCGCCCTATGCATGAGCACAAGCATGTTGCTAAGCGATGCGGCACCATCCATAAAGGCTGCTTCCGGACCATTTAGCTCGGTGAGAATCGCTGCAGTCTCATGACCAAGTTCAGAAAGAACAAGCTTGGTGATAGCTCCTTCTGGGCCTGGCTCGGCTCCAGAAATGGCACGATGCGCACTACGCAGGTTTAGCAAACCAATGGCGTGTTGTTGGGCAATGTAGCGACCGATACGCGGAGCGCCGCCTGTTAAGCGGTCTGGGTTGGCATCGAATGGTGAGACGAGTGCAGAGCCAGGCATAGACATGCCGCCTTGTCCTCCACCGATGCTCACGCTCTCATTTCCAAGCGTGGCGCGAGCAACCGTCCAACCTCCATCTACAGGGCCGACCACATCGTCGTCTGGAACGAATACGTCATTGAAGAAAACCTCGTTGAACTCCGAACCACCCATGGTCATCTTGAGTGGCCGCACCTCGACCCCTTCAGCATGCATGTCAATAACCATCGTGGTAATGCCTTGATGCTTAGGGACGTCAGGGTTAGTGCGAACCGTGGCGAAACCCATGCCCGAAACATGCGCGCCGCTGGTCCAAACCTTTTGGCCGTTAACCAGCCACCCGCCATCAACTCGTGTGGCTTTGGTCTTAATACCTGCAGCGTCAGACCCTGCATCGGGCTCGCTGAAGAGCTGACACCAGATGACGTCTTGAGCAAGAGCTGGCCCAACCCAACGCGCCACTTGATCTTCAGTTGCGTACTGAATAAGGGTCAAGATGTTCCACCCAGTAATGCCATAATTCGGGCGTTGAATGCCTGCTGCCGAAAACTCTTGTTCAACAACAAGTTGCTCGATGGCACCGGCGGAACGACCATGAGGCTTGGGCCAATGCGGCATCACGTAACCAGTCTCAATCAACTTCGTTCGCTGATCGGTTGCCGACAAACCCTTGATGCTCTCGGCGAAAGCTCTTACCTCCTGGCGAATGGGCTCAGCCTCGGGCGGCAACTCAATCGCCTTAGCCCGAACAACTCCAGCTCGGGTGAGATCGACCACGTCAGCGGCCGCCTTTCCAGGCGTCAAAATGCTTAGCAAAGTGGTCGCTCGGCGCATAAACAGGTGAGAGTCGTGCTCCCAAGTGATGGAGATTCCACCGTGTACCTGGGTGTTTAGGTTGGCACAAAGATCAGCGGCAGGTGCTGACAAGGCTGCGGCAATGGCCGCCGTGTAACTCAGTTGATCGCCTCCGGTGGCGGCTGCACGAGCTGCATCCCACACTGCGGAAGTCGCCAGCTCGGTAGCTACGGCCATGTTGGCGCAGTGATGTTTAACGGCCTGGAACATTCCAATTGGGCGACCGAACTGAATGCGTTCTTTGGCATAGCTAGCGGCAAACTCTGTGCACTCACGAGCGAGACCTACTGCCTCTGCTGAAAGGATCAACCGTGCCAGGTCGACAAACACTTGGCGGCCCCCAGGCACCACCGTGGCAGCGGCACCATCGAGCGTCACGCGAGCCGAACGACGGGTCGAGTCAAGGTTGGTCGGAGAATCCAGCCTGACACCGTCGCCCACTTCGATGATTGCAAGATCATTCCCAGCTTGAACGAGCAGAACCTGAGCGAGGCCTCCGCCAAGAACTGTGCCAGCTGCGCCCGAGGCTTTGGAACCGCTAATGGTTACCGACCCACCAAGGCCAATACCGCCGTTCATTGTCCCGTCAGCTAACCCAGGAAGGAACTTGGCCTTCGTGGCGTCGTCGCCAACGGCAGCGATAACCGCACTCGCAATAACCGTGGGCACAAAGGGGCCAGGAGCAACGGCTCGTCCCATCTCCTCAACCACAACAACGAGTTCCTCGAGCGTGAAGCCAGAACCACCGTATTCCTCGGGGATATGAAGCCCGAGCCAACCCAGGTTGACAAGATCGCCCCAGAAATCTGGCATCGGTTCTGTCTTGGACTCAAGCAGGTCACGAGCAGCCCGTCGGGCATCGCGTTTTAGCAGGAAGTCCGAAACCGTATCGGCAAGGGCTTTGTGGTCATCTGAAATGGCTATAGACATGCGGTGACACTACGCCTGCCACCCTACATCGCGCCAAAAATTTACAGATGAATGCTCTGACCGAAGTATTTGAGGCCGACTGGTTCGGAACCCAAGATGAAGAAAGTCGTTTCTTAGTAATTCGCTCCATCACTTCAATACTTGACCACGCCGCTCGATTGGTGGCGATTCACGGACTACGGGCTTACGATGGAATACAGCTCGCGAGCGCTCTAGCTGCATACAAACGCTCTAGCTGCATACAAAGCAGACTCCGCCATTCGTACGTTCGCTGCTTTCGACGATGGACTACGCACAGCGGCAGCAGCAGAAGGTCTGACACTCGCCCCATAATAAAGATGGCTATCGAAGGGTCCGAAACGAATATGGATACCGCAGCACACGACATTGAAGTAGTCGCCGCTGAAACAGTCGAGTTTGGGTTAGACACGTTCGGCGACGTGACAAGCGATATAGATGAGACATCTTTATCGCACGCAAAAGTCCTCCGCAATGTTGTTGCTGAGGCTGTACTGGCCGATGAACTCGGGCTCGACTTCTTTGGCATAGGCGAGCACCATCGCGAAGACTTTGCCGTATCGGCTCCTGAGGTAGTGCTCGCAACCATCGCCGGACGAACCACCAGAATCCGTCTCGGTTCGGCCGTCACAGTTCTTAGTTCAGACGACCCCGTACGAGTGTTCCAACGATTCTCAACTTTGGACGCCCTCTCAGGCGGGCGTGCCGAGGTGATTTTAGGACGGGGTTCGTTCACCGAATCGTTCCCACTCTTTGGGTTTGACCTAAGCGATTACGACCAATTATTTGCTGAGAAGCTCGACCTCTTTACTCAACTGCTCACCGAGAAGCCCATCACCTGGAGCGGCGAAACGCGAGCGGCGTTAAACAACCAAACGATTTACCCGCCAACAGAGTCAGGGGCACTGCGCACGTGGATTGGGGTTGGCGGAAGTCAGCACTCAATCGTGCGAGCTGCCCGTTATGGATTGCCGTTAATGCTGGCGATCATTGGTGGCAAACCTCTCTCATTTGCTCCTCTCGTGAAGCTCTATCAACAGTCGCTCGTTAAAAATGGACACCCCTCCATGCCAGTGGGTGTTCACTCGCCGGGCTATATCGCCGCCTCAGACGGACAAGCTCGTGACGAGATGTGGTCGCACTACAGAGAGATGCACGCCCGAATCGGTCGCGAGCGTGGGTGGGCACCAGTCACCCGAGCACACTTCGAACACGAAACAGGCCCAGACGGAGCACTATTTGTCGGTGCGCCAAACACGGTCGCCGCCAAGATAGCAAAGGTTGTCAACGGGCTCGGACTCTCACGTTTCGATCTCAAATACAGCATCGGCACCCTCCCCCACGAACAGCTCATGAATAGCATTCGCCTCTACGGGACAGAAGTCGTACCCCTCGTTCGTCAACAACTAGCTCGTTCGTGAACAACTAGTTCGTTCGTGAACCACTAGTACGCACTTCTGATTAGAACCGAACGAGTTGAGTGCTATTTCGACAATGAGTTCTCCAACACGCTTGCTTCGCGTCCGCCCTGGTCGAGGCGGAACGGCGGATATTCGTCGGTCATGAGCGCTACGTAAACGATGACTCGATAAATCCAACGGTTGATACCCATGATCAGGTCGTGGAGCCCGGTCGGGTAACGACCGGTGAAGAGCAGAATGATCGCGGCAATCGCTACGAGAATCCCAAGCAGCCATCCCCCAAGCACAGAGCGGGCACCGTCGCTGGTCTCGCCGAAAGTCCATGTGGCTGTAAAGACGCCGAGAATAAAGAGATGCGGAATAGCAAGAAGCCAAGACTTGATCAGGACAAGACCCCGCGAAAGATGCTCTGGGTAGGCGATGTCAAGGCGGGCCGGATAATCAACCGCCTCAAGAGTGAAGGGCGGGTAACGGTCCGTTCCAAACGCGCTAATGGAGTAGTAATTCACTCTCCATGTCCAGCGAAGCACACCAACGTTGAATTCGAAAATCGAGCGCGGATAGCGACCAGTGAACACGATCGCAAAGAAAGCGACGATCGTAAGCACGACGAACGCAACCCATAGAAAAACAAGAATGACGAAATGGGGGATCGAAAGAAACCACTTGACGAGCCATTGCCAGCGACTCAGATTTGGGTCTAGCTGTCCTTCGAGTCGCAGTGGCGAGGACCCAAGTGGTGACTCGTGTAGCAAACCAGACGCTGCACCCGCCAACCCTGTAGTACTCCCAGGGACGGACTCTCCCGCATGAAACTGCGATCGGATGACACCACCAATGATCAAGGCAGCACCAATCGCAAGAAGGATAACTCCGCCAATACCTAAACCAACAGCGAGCGGAGCAATGAAACCAAACTTGCCTCCGAGTTCGATGTCAGCCATGACGATCGGGGCGGCATCG
Organism: Acidimicrobiales bacterium; assembly: GCA_038256565.1. Taxonomy (GTDB): domain Bacteria; phylum Actinomycetota; class Acidimicrobiia; order Acidimicrobiales; family CADCSY01; genus JACOTK01. Next base: position 9,801 of record JBBSKG010000087.1, read on the forward strand.
GCGTTCATTACTACAATCGCCCAACGACCAGGCTCGAGGTTCCAGGTGAGGGTCTGAGTGGTCTCACCTGCTACTTGAGCAGCCCAGAATGTCTCGTCTTCTGGCGGCGTAGGTCTAGAAGTGCCATCAACGTTTTCTGGGCGATACTTGGCTGAAAACGGCCTATAATCAACATCGGTTATCGCGTCATGAGGTACGCCTGAGAGGTAATCCTCAACATCGGCTTCAGGTCCAATGCCGATAAACAATGCGCCGCTCCCGGCATTGTCGGCGGTGATGCGAACGGTTGCAAGGTCGCTGTCAGCCCACCAGTCGTCGGGACCTGGGTCACCGAGATCAATCTTGTCAGAAGTGATAGCGAAGCTGTCGCTCTCAAAGCGTTCGTTTGACGTCGCAAAAAATCCGTCATCGTCAGATTGGGTGCTCAATGCCAAACCAAGGCTGGCCCCACCTGCCACCAAACCGAATCCGATGACCGCTATCAATGACCCAAAAACAAGAAAGATAACGCGCCGGGTATTCATGATGAAACTCCTTGTGAACGATAAAAACCTCAGCTGAGTCTGCGGTGTGGGCCTAGTGGGCTGCAGGGCCAAAAGTCATTATTCTTTGCCGTTCGGACCAACGATCATTAGCTTCAGAGGGTGAGAGACAAGCCAGCTTTGAATGATGACAAAAAAGTCGGCGGTAATCAGCGGCTAAGCCACAACATTTATGTCGTGTCTTTGGTGTCGTTCATCCAAGACACTGCCTCTGAGATTCTCTACCCGATTCTTCCGTTCTTCGTCACAGGGGTGCTCGGCGCTCCACCGGCGGTGCTCGGACTCATCGAAGGCCTCGCCGACGGCACCGCATCAGCCATGAAGGCAGCGTCAGGGCGTCTCGCTGACATGCGCCACCGCCGCCCGCTGGTCGCCACCGGTTATGGGATCTCGGCTCTCGGAAAGGTATTCCTAGCTCTGGCCGGAGCATGGCCCATGGTACTTGTCGCTCGCTTCACCGATCGAGTCGGCAAAGGAATGCGGGGCCCACCACGCGACGCAATCATTGCCGATGACACCACCCCAACTAACCGAGGTCGAGCCTTTGGTTTTCACCGCGCCGCCGATACCGCCGGAGCGGTACTGGGGCCACTCATAGGCCTTGGCCTCTATCAGCTTGTAGGTCAACGGTTTGAACCTTTGTTATGGATTGCGGTTATTCCTGCCGTGTTGAGTGTGGCTCTTGTGTTCCTCATTCGAGAACGTCCACACCCCAACATCGGCGTCAAACGCGCTTGGTCTCTCGCCGGGCTTCCCAACCGGTACTGGCGACTCATCACCATCATCGGCCTGTTCGGCCTCGTTAACTTCCCCGACACCTTGTTGTTATTGCGGGCGAAAGACCTCGGCTATGACTTCTCTGGCGTCGTTGCCCTC
>JBBSKG010000088.1:0-11204 GCA_038256565.1 Acidimicrobiales bacterium
AAAGAATAGAAAGTACAAAAGATTGGCCATGCCCGAAGAAGCCGCCTGGCCTCCAATTTGGACGATGCCCACAATCGAAGTAACTCGATTCGCATCATCACTGACACCTGAGCCTGAACCAGAGCCTGAACCCGAGTTTGAACCCGATGCGTCGATTGCCGACCCGCCGCTACCTTCATTGCCGCTCAACGTATCGATGTAGCCCGATAAACCCGAAGGAGAGAAGAAACTTCCAAGGCCCTTGATCGAGAGCCACATGGTCTTTCCTGTCAGGGTGCCTGCATCGCTTGCACCATCAATGAAACCAGATTTGACCATATCAAACTTGGGCCCAACCCCCAAGAAACCGACTGGAGCACCAGAAGGATTGGTTTTAGCTAGTGCAGCCTTGAGCATCTGGCGCTTACCGTCTCTCTCAATCTCAATAACCACTTGTTTACCAGGGTGTGCCTGAAGATAAGTCCGGAAGTCTTCGTATTGGGCAAACGTTTCGCCATCTATCTCGATAACGCGATCTCCTGATTGGACGCCAGCAGAAGCCGCTGGACTCGGTGATGTGAGGTCACCTACTGTCCAGCGAGATTCATCTTCAGAAGGAACTCCAAAACCAATGAAGACAACAAATGCTAAAACCAAAGCGAGCATGAAGTGCATAGTCGAACCTGCTACAGCCACAGAAAAACGACGCCAATAAGGCTTTTGACGATAGGTACGAGACTCATCGACAGGGTCAACCTCATCGAGATTGTTCATGCCAATAATGCGAACGTAGGCACCAAGCGGAAGAGCCTTGAAGCCATATTCTGTTTCGCCCCGTCGAAACGACCACAACTTGGGCCCAAAACCTATAAAGAACTCGGTGACTTTCATGCCAGCAGAACGAGCCATGACGAAATGGCCTAGCTCGTGGAGAAATATGACCACCAACAGCATTGCTATAAAAATGACTATGCCCCAACCCCCTGCTTGGTAAAGGACAGCGATAAGTCCACCAATCAGTCCTAGACGAGCCAAAGAAACCAGCGGTCCATCACTCGACCCCTCGGGGGCTCTCGACTCCATGGGAACGCTCGAGTCTGTTGGAACACTCGGGGTATCGCTCATGCTGCTTTGCTCCTCTTTCGGACCATCTCTCTAGCTGCTGCTCGCGAACTCGCATCAACATCAATCACTACATCGACATCGGTCAGTTGTGTTAGCTCATGAGCAGAAAGCACTTCTTCCACAATTACAGGTATAGCTGCCCATGTGATCGCGCCCTCCAAAAAAGCAGCAACCGCCACTTCATTGGCAGCATTCAAACAAGCTGGTGCAGACCCGCCATCACGCCCAGCCGCATAAGCCAGACCGAGACATGGAAATGCCACGAGATCTGGAGGCTGGAAATCAAGACGGGAAAAGGTTGACCAATCAATACGCCCAAAGGGTGCTTCGAGCCGATCGGGATAGCGCAGCGCATAACCAATGGGCAGGCGCATATCGGGCATCGAAAGTTGGGCCATAACCGAACCGTCAGTGAACTCGACCATTGAGTGCACTATCGACTGCGGATGAACGACCACATCAATTTGGTCGTATGGCGTGGCAAATAACTCATGTGCCTCAATGACTTCAAGGCCCTTGTTCATAAGGGTCGATGAATCGACTGTGATTTTGGGACCCATGTTCCAAGTCGGGTGAGCTAGAGCCGCATCGAGAGTCACCTCCGCCAGTTCGCTTGCGCTACATCCACGAAAAGGACCTCCGCTCGCAGTTAGCAGCAATCGCTCTACTTCTTCTGCCCGTCCGCTTCGCAAACACTGATGCAACGCCCCATGTTCGGAATCAACTGGGATAATTTCTGCTCCAGGCGTGTCGCGAACCCGAGCTACGACGGGACCAGCGGCTATCAAAGATTCCTTATTGGCCAAGGCCAAACGCCGCCCTGCCCCAAGGGCGGCCAAGGTGACAGGGAGTCCAGCAAAACCCACAACCCCGTTTACAACAACATCGGCTTCGATAGAAATGGCCTCTAGTGCTTCACGCCCTACAAGCACCTTTGTGCCTGGAGGAACCAGTGCCTCAAGCTCATGCGCCCGACTTCGATCAGCTAACGCAACAAACTCAGGGTGCCATTCGCTTGCCTGAGCGCCAAGCATTTCTACAGATGTTGATGCGCCAAGAGCTACTACTCGAAACTGATCTGGCGCTGCTCGGATAACGTCGAGGGTCTGAGTCCCGATCGAGCCGGTTGAACCTACGACGGCGACCGTCGTAGGCATCAGAACACCTCTATAAGCAAACAGAGATAGTAAACGCCGGGAAGCACAAAGAGCAGAGCATCAAAACGATCGAGTACTCCACCGTGACCTGGCAACAAGGTGCCAGCGTCTTTCACGCCAATATCTCGCTTGATCATTGACTCACAAAGATCACCCACTGGAGCAAGGACGCTCACAACCAGACCCAACAGGATTGCAGAAGAAACAGACCAGGGATGCAGGCCAATAAGTCCCAGCGCCAATACCGAAACAACAACCGATGCCAAAGCGCCTCCGACCAGGCCTTCTCGTGTCTTGTGTGGACTGATGTTTGGAGCCATGGGCATCGTGCCGAATTGTTTCCCCACCAATAATGCGCCAACGTCATTGGCCACAACCACCAATATCAACCCAATCAATACCCCCACGCCATTATCGAAACGCAAAATCAATGCCGCAAAACTTCCCAGAACTCCTACATATCCTACTCCGAGGACCGTGACGCCGGCATTTAACGTCGGTGCACCACCCGTAACGCCCATCAGATACCACACAAGCGCCGTTACCACCGTGAGCGCCATGACCAGAGGAAGCGCCATCGTGCCCTTCCAATAGGTGGCAAGAACCATGGAAGCCGTTGCCACCAAGCCCAGCAACGTTGCTGGCTGATATCCACCCCGCTGCAATACGCCGTAAAACTCAGCTGCAGCTGCAACCAAAACTATTAATACAGCAACCATTGCCATTGCCGGCCCCATCGAAAAAAGAATTAGCGCAACTGCAGCCACTCCGATGCCGGTAATAGTTCTAACTCGAATGTCAGCTTCGACGGGTCGATCACCTTCTTGGGCATACCCATTAACCAAACGATCACTCGATACTGATCCACCCGAATGGCCTGCAGGACCGGGACCAGAACCAGGACCAGGGCGATTTCCAATGGTGCCTGTACCACGTTCCACTCTTGCAATCGGTGGCTGCACTAGTGGAGCACCGGCTAAAGGTGCACCGATGCGATCAGGTTCAGGATTGAATGAAGGTGCAAAAAAATCAGGTTGCCCTGCGGTTTCGGTGCCTCCAAAATCGTCGTTTTGAAGATCATCGAAAGCGGCAACCGGTTGATCTCGCAAAGAGTCCTCTTTAAAAGAACCCGAGCGTGGCTCATCGTTGCCGATTACATCGAGGTAGTCAGGTTCATCCCAATCGTTGGGATGATCACGCCAACGAGGGGCGGCGCTTGAAACGCCCATCCAGGCATCAAGGTCATCTCCGCCCTCGGCTCCACTCTGGCTCGAAGCATCACCCTCATAGCGACCTTCTGCAAAAACACGTGGCACTTCACCCGTTGGTGGATCGGTCCAAGGAGGAAGCACTGGAGCAGGAGGTGGCAAAAGTGGCCTATCGCCATAACGCGGAGCACCCTCAGGGAGACGCGCCTCAACATCGCCGCTCTCAAGGGCATCGGCAGCCTCTTTGGCACCGATGATACGTACCCCCTCGGAAGCACCTACCGCTCTTTCGGTTGTCTGATCTTGATCTTCAGGGCGCTCGTCCATGTGGCCTCCCGCCAATCAGGCCTTAAACCTCTAGGAGCTCTCGCTCCTTTTGTTCAAGGGCACCATCCACTGCGGTGACATAACCCGCAGTGATCTTTTCAAGGTCTTTTTCAGCACGCTCCAGCTCATCTGCAGAAATCTGACCGTCTTTTTCAAGAGATTCAAGATCATGGCGAGCGGCACGACGAAGGTTGCGAATTGCTACCCTGCCGTCTTCGGCCATGGTCTTTGTCATCTTTACCATCTCTTTACGTCGTTCAGCCGTTAACTGCGGGACAGCAAGGCGAATCACTTGGCCGTCGTTGCTGGGATTCATTCCTAAATCTGCATTTTGAATAGCCTTTTCAATGGCCCCAATTGCGCCCTTATCGTAGGGCTGTATGACCAAGAGCCGAGCCTCGGGGACCGTAAAGCCAGCAAGTTGCTTAAGTTGAGTTTCGGTTCCGTAATAGTCAACCATCACCCGCTCGACAAGCGCAGGAGTAGCCCGACCGGTTCGGACAGAAGCAAATTCTGCCTGAGCACGAGCAACTGCCTTTTGCATTTTCTCACCCGCATCGGAAATGACGTCGTCAATCACGACACCAGCGTACCGATCTGGTCCTCGCCAAGCAGCACTCTGTGAATATTGCCCTTTTCCAACACGTCGAATACCACAATTGGAAGTTCGCGATCCATGCAAAAAGTAATGGCTGTCGAGTCCATAACCTTTAAGCCACGGTTGAGAACATCAAGATAAGAAACCTGCGTGAGCTTGGTCGCTGTCGGGTCAAGTTTCGGGTCGGCGGTGTAGACCCCATCAACGCCTGAGTGCGTGCCCTTCAAGACTGCTTCAGCCGACAATTCAGCAGCTCGAAGCGCAGCGGTCGTGTCTGTGGTGAAGAAAGGGTTGCCCGTTCCACCAGCGAGAATGACAACACGGCCATGTTCGAGATGTCGAATGGCTCGTCGGCGAATGTAGGGCTCAGCAACTTGGGCCATCTGAATGGCAGTTTGCACACGAGTTGGCTGATTAAGACGCTCTAGCGCATCTTGAAGCGCGAGACCGTTAATAACGGTAGCCAACATTCCCATGTAATCAGCCTGAGCAGGGTCCATGCCTGCACCTGTGCCACGGAGTCCTCGCCAAATGTTCCCGCCGCCGACCACGACTGCAACATCAACGCCTAGGTCTTGGCGAACATCAACTATCTCGGCTGCCAAACCACTAACAACATCGCCGTCAATGGAATAGCCGCTTGCATCAGCAAAGGCCTCGCCAGAAAGCTTGATGACGACTCGGCCCCAGCGTGAAGCGCCCTTAAGACTTGTCGTCATTTCACTTTTGGCCACGAGGACTAGCCCCCAATTTCTACTTGGGAAAAGCGAACAATCGTTGCCGACCCAAGCGCTTTGGCGACACTTTGCTTGTCATCCTTTACGAAAGGTTGTTCGAGCAACGAACCCCCTGGCACACGCTTGAAGTAACCACCAAGCTTGCCATCGACAATCTTTGCCATCGCCGCTTCAGGCTTTCCTTCATTGCGAGTCTGTGTTTCAAAAACCTCTCGCTGCTCAGCAATTTCGGCTTCGGGAACTTCTTCGCGGGTCATGGTGGCGGGACGACTGAAAGCAATGTGGACGGCAAGATCATGGGCCAGCTCTTGATCGCTACCTGCGACCTCAATAAGAACGCCATTAACACCGCGGTCATTTTGAATGTGCAGATAGCTGTCCAACAGATTGCCGTCAGAAGCCTGGAAGTAGACGACTTCACCAATGCTGATGTTTTCTTTGAGCGAAACTCGAAACTCGTCAACCTGGCTATTGAAGCCTTCGACGGCACCTGCGCCATTAGCAGCAACGGCATCGGCAATGTCTTGAACAAGATTCACGAAATCAGCGCTCTTGGCAACGAAATCAGTTTCGCAGCGCATGAAGACCATCGATTTCGCACTGTCAGTTGAACCCATCGCAATGGCACCTTGATTGCTTTCGCGATCGGAACGCTCAACTGACTTGGCCAAACCTTTTTCCATGAGCCATTTGGCAGCAGCGTCGAAATCGCCATCGGTCGCAATGAGTGCTTTCTTTGCATCCATCATTCCCGCGCCACTCGATTGACGAAGACGCTGAATGTCTTTGGCACTGAAGTCAGCCATTTGGTACTACTCCTCGGTACTTGCGTCGGTGGGGGTCGCCTCTGTGGGGGTCGCGTCTGTAGGGGTCGCCTCTGTGGGGGTCGCGTCTGTAGGGGTCGCCTCTGTGGGGGTCGCGTCTGGAGTCACCTCAACAACGACCTCAGCCTCAGCCTCAGGAGCAGCAACAACGGCGGCGGCTACCCGAGCCTCACGAGCTGCGGCTTGGCCTGCTGCTTCGTCACGAGCGGCGGCTTGTTGGCGCATGCGCTCTGCCTCTTCCTCAGGAGTGGGGGCGGGTGCGGGGCGGACAATGCCGCGTCGCTCGGCAATAAAGCGGCCCTCTTGTACGGCATCGAAGATGATGCGACACATGAGTTGGCTTGAACGGATAGCGTCGTCATTGCCAGGAATAACGAAATCTATTAAGTCAGGGTTGCAGTTGGTGTCGACCACAGCAATGACGGGGATTTTGAGCTTGTTGGCCTCATTGACAGCAATGTGTTCTTTGTTGGTATCGAGAATGAACACGGCCTGTGGGGCCTTGGTCATGTCACGAATGCCGCCAAGGTTGCGCTCCAGCTTGTCGAGTTCACGAGTCTTCATGAGCGCTTCTTTCTTGGGCATAGCTTCAAAGTCGCCCAATGCACGCATGCGCTGATAATCCTGCATCTTCTTCACACGTCCGCTGATGGTGGTGAAGTTCGTGAGCAGTCCACCGAGCCAACGCTCGTTGATGTATGGCATGCCACAACCCGCAGCAGCGGTGGCTATGGGGTCTTGGGCCTGCTTCTTAGTGCCAATGAACATGATCGTGCCGCCGTCAGCTACCAAATCACGAATGAATACATAGGCAGTTTCGATGCGAGCCAGCGTTTGTTGGAGATCGATGATGTAAATGTCGTTGCGTTCACCGTGGATGAATCGCTTCATCTTGGGATTCCAACGACGGGTCTGGTGGCCGAAGTGAACTCCGGCGTCCAAAAGCTGTTTCATAGTCACCACTGGTGCCATGGCAGTTTCTCCTCTCCCAACGGTTCTCGTTACACCGGCACCTGCGCCCAAAGGCGACCGCGGGTTGATGCCGACAGCTTGCGTCAATGTGATGCACCGATCGGACGACCAATGCACCGCTGAGTATACATGTTGATAGCAAACGAACTTTCATCGTCTCGTTGCCTTAATCGTTAGCTCCATCTACAAGACACAGACGACAGCACGGCCAACACGGCTCCGAAGCGGATACCCCGGTTCATGAGAATAACCGCATGAGGGCGTATCCGTATTAATGCTATAATAAGTGGCATGAATCGTGTTCGAATCTCGACCACTGTTGATGGTGAGCGACTCGAGCGGGCCCGTCGCCTGGTGGGTGTACGAGATTCCGACCTTTTCGACATGGCGCTCGAAGCGATTGTGCGCGAGGTGATCATTGCCCGAGAATTAACGGCGATCGATCGATTCCCGTACGTGACCGACCCGGACCTGGCGATGCCGATGACTCCAATCGACACTGACGACGCCATGGCATACGACGGCGAGGTTCCAGCACGCGTACGTGCCTTGGCGAAGAGGCGTCGAGAACAAAGGCAGCGAGTGAGCGACTGATGAACGACATCGGTCATGGTCAGCTCTGGTGGGCTGATCTTGACGGCGACAAGATTCGACCCGTATTGATCCTGACGCGCTCGTGGGTAGCTCCCAGGCTCACCCGAGTGCTCGTTGCGCCGATCACCACGATGGTTCGAGACATTCCGTGCGAGGTGTCGATCGGCAATCCCGAAGGTATTCCTCTGCCATCGGTCGCCAATATGGACAACACCCAGCTCATCGAGACCGATCGGCTACTGGAGCGGATCGGCGTTGTCCCAACGAAGCGATGGCATGAAGTCTGCGCCGCCATGACACATGTCATCGGCTGTTGACCAGTCGAGATGGAAAAATGCAATCCTCCCAATCAATTAGGGCTTCATGAGGGCACGGCGGCGTTGAAAATTGATGACCTCCCCAAGAGCGTTGGAGAGGTCGGGCATTCCAAGTAGCGGAAGCTTCTTCAGCCGACCATTGGTCAAGGTATTCACTCGACCGTTGACATATTGCCCTGTCTGGTAATCAACATAAATTGCCGCAGCACTAGATGCTGCGCCTAGAGCATCGGTAGCCATTGAAACTCCATGACCCAAGACCACGCCAGCAACCACACTGCGACACGTGGGGCCGAGTCCCGAAAGTGCAAGGGCCACCTCTTTGCGAGTCTCTGATGCCTTTGTCATGTCTTTATGGGCACCTGGACCATGCACCGGAACCATCACGTTGGTAGCTCCTTCGAGCGAACTGTTTAACGATGCAACTATCACGTCTCCCTCAGCCGCAATAGACGTAACCCTGACTCCACTTGGAAGTGGATGGCCCTGGAGATCCTTGATAAGCGAGGAGGTCTCAGCAATCTGGCTAATAGCGACTCCATCGGTATCGGTAACACCAGGAATATGATCAGCTACACCTCTAGCAATGTCGCCGCTGGTCGTGGTGCCGAGAAATGCATTCATCGTTGCTAAATCGCTGCCGTTGTGAGGCGTTCCCAACGTGATGAGATTCGCTACCTTGGGCAGGCGTGGATCTTGAGGATCGCCTTGATTGCCAAGTGCTAACCGCGCCACAATGCCACCCTCAGAATGCGCCACGATGTCGACCGGCACCCCCGGATTAGCCAGTCGAATCTCCATGAGCAAATCACGGAGTTTGTCGCTTTGGACACGAAGGTCGCCTTGGCTGTCGCTGCTTCCGTAATCATTTACCGAGATGTTCTCCATTGCCCCTACGCCAGGTGATCGCCCGCCCTTGTAAGAGAACTCAGCAATGTCGCCATCGCCATAGCCCATGTCACTGGGTTTAAGTCCCAAGAGCGCCCCTTGACCAGCCTTGGAGTCAAGGCCATTGACCATCAACATGATCCTTCGGCCCTTTGGATGCGTTGGTACGGGCTGGTCAGATGGCGTGCAGTTCTTTTGACTTTGCTGAAAACGCCAAGCTCGTCTGCCTTGTTCAACTAAATAAAACGCTCCCCCTACCGGGGAGAACTGATAGAGATACATACCAGCAATCTTTATTTGCATGCCGAGCTGCATGAGTTCGCCATAGGCGTAATCCCACCCAGTCGATGCCACCCATTCGGTCAGCGTCCAGGCAGTTTGCACTGTCTTGACTGCCCCGTCCTTCAGCCAAACCATTGCTTCTCCGGTTGCTCCAATGGCGCTAGAAAGAGCGCTGCCGAGTTGTCCGAGAAGTCCTTGTCGCTCTTTTGTTTCGCTCTGAGAACTTCGCTGTTCGAGTGGGATAAGACTGACCACAGGCAACTCACCGTTGGTGAACAAGGTTGCCGGGTCGAGGTAGGTATCGCCTGCTCGAGCACCGAAATGAAACTGCTCGCCTGCTGTTCCCACGACTTCGCCTTGACTGACCTGGTCGCCTCGGCGAAGTGCTGCAGAAACAAGAAACGAATAGCTAGTTCGAATGCCGTTGGTGTGAAGAATGACTACGTGCCAAGCAGGGCCAATCTTGCCCGAGTAGGTGACTTCACCATCGGCGGAGGCTCTAACCTCTTGTCCAGGTGAGGTGTCGTAGTCAAGGCCCCGATTGCCCGCCCCATACGGAGACGCAGGGGGCCGAAAGAAATCAGTGATTGGCACATCGACCGGAGGACGATAGGACCCAGGTGCCTCAGCGTGACCCACGGCAGGTACAAGAGTTGCCGTTAGGCAGGAAACGATCGCTGAGATAAGTAAAACGCTTAACGGGCGCTTGGTTGTCCTAAGTGAACGCATGACGATTCCCCAAGTGAAAAGAAACGCAAAGGGGGAAGAAGGATCAGGCGTACAAAAATGATTGAAATATCACTTTAATTTCTTTAGGGTTCCCAGTCAATAAGGAGTGCTCAGGCGAGTTCGCGAGCAAGCAGTTTGGCCCGCAAATGCAAAACGGCCTTTGTGTGAATCTGACACACACGACTTTCGGTCACACCCAAAACCCGTCCAATCTCTAAAAGCGTGAGGCCTTCGTAGTAATAGAGGGTCAACACAACCTTCTCACGCTCGGGCAGGTGGCCAATTGCATCTGCCAAAGCCTGACGCGTTTCTTCGATCTCGAAAACAGCCATTGGTCCATGACCATCGTCTGGCAACGATTCACCCAGCGACATGGGCTCATTGCGATCAAGGCCTACGTAAATAATTTCGTCGAGTGCCACCAGACCAACAAAAAAGATCTGAGTCAACAAAGCGGCAAACTGCGTCTCATCAAGACCGAGGGCCTCTGCCAACTCAACATCAGTAGGCCCCCTGTGTAGGTCGGCCTCAAGTTTTGCGTAGGCCCGTTCTACCGCACGAGCCTTAGCACGCACCGAACGCGGGACCCAGTCAGTCGAACGCAACTCGTCGAGCATCGCTCCCTTGATACGAGCAATCGCATAGGTCTCAAACTTATAGCCCCTATCGAGATCATATTTAGCAATTGCGTCAATCAGACCGAAAACTCCGTAACTGAACAAGTCGGCTTGCTCGATAGTTTGAGGTAAACCAACAGCAACCCTGCCCGCCACGTACTTAACTAGTGGCGAATAATGCAGAATCAATTGATCACGAAGCGCGCTTTCGTTCGTGTTCTTGTAGTCGATCCAAAGTTGGTCAATTTCAGTGACATCAGAGACGCCATCGAAGTCCATATCAGTCACTGTTACCTTCACGAACAACCCCCGAACGCGGATGCGATGCTTCGTAGACCATCAACATCCTCTCCTTGCTGACATGGGTATAGCGCTGCGTGGTCGCTAAATCGCTGTGGCCCAATAATTCCTGCACAACTCTCAAGTCGGCTCCTCCGTCCAACAAATGAGTGGCGAAGGTATGCCGAAAGGCATGAGGGTGAGTTGGCGAGGTTGCTCTACGGTCAATTAACCGACGGACATCTCGCGGATCGAGGCGTTTTCCCCTCCGATTTAAAAATACGGCATCGGGGGGAGAAAGTTCGGTCACCATCAGTGGTCGCCCATGTTCTAGCCAGGCGGCCACGGCTTCGCAGGCTGGGCGACTCATCGGAACCTGCCGCTGTTTGGAGCCTTTGCCCCAAACCGTGACCACCCCTTGGACGAGGTCAATATCGATTGGCCTGACTCCACACAGCTCACTTACTCGTAGGCCACTTCCATAAAGCAGTTCTAAAACGGCGTCGTCTCGATAACGCACGGCGTCATCGTCGTTATCTATTGCCACTGGAGGTTCATCAAGCAACACATG
>JBBSKG010000089.1:0-11068 GCA_038256565.1 Acidimicrobiales bacterium
ATCACGACGCTCAGGAATGACGACGCAACGTACGGACGGTCGTTTACGTAGCCGGCGAGCGAGAACGCCTCCTGGCCCTTTCGACCGCGTCGACGAACCAGCCCCACGGGGTCAACCTCGACCAACACAGCAGCAGTGCACCGCTGCTCCCCCGACTCCGGGAAGAACACATGGGCATCGCCGAAGGGAAAGGAGACGGTGCGCACGTTCTCAGGATGTTTGTGCAGCAGATACCCGAGTTCCGTGGCAGGAGCGTGATCGGTCGAGATGGTCAGGAGCAACGGAAACCGCCTGATAGATGATCTTCGATCATAGCCGACGTCCCTTCCGTCGCTGCGCTGAGTAACCTCTTAGGTGATAGGTAGCGTTTCGGCGCTTGAGGTAGCGACAGGAGCCCCCGTGGTGTCGTGGTAGGTGCCGCCATCAAGCAGGGCTGTAGCAGAGCGCCTCAGTCGCAATGAGTCGAGTGGTTTGAGTATCCAGCCCTCTACGTGTGATCGCTTGGCGAGAAAGACATCGGCGCGCCTATCGAGAAGCATGAGCACTGGCACGTGTTCGATTCGCTCAGCGCCTTGTTCGAGGTGAAGGTCAATGGCGACAGCCATGCCCCCCATGTTGCCAATTTGCAGATCGACGATGACCAGATCAGGTGGGTTTTTCTCGACAGCTTGGCGCACTTCAATACCGCTATTAACGACTTGAATCACGGCGTCTTCGGAGCTCAATGCTGCTTCAATTTCGTTAATCACCCAATGAGCATCGCTGGCAACAAGAATTTGGCGCACGTAAGGCATCGTAGTGAAGCGTCTCTTACTCAGGCGAACAGGTGTCGGCTGATCTGGCCAAGAGTGTGTAGGTCGTGCACGTCATTAGCCAGGAAAGGCACTTTGATCACAGGAGCAGGCGTCACCTGAGCGGCTAATCCTTGTAGGTGAGTTTCTTCCCCGTCAGCCATTATTTGAAAGTCAGCCAGGTTTGTAAAGAGGTCGCCTAAGTCTGTGCCAGCAAGGGTTTCAGCTCGTTGTCGGGCCGACTCCGCTAGACCTTCGTTAAACCGTGGGTGCATTCGGTTGATTACTAGGGCCTCAACCGGAATGTGGGTTTTTCGGAGTTTGTTCGCGAAAAATGCAGCTTCTTCGACCGTGTCTTGGCGAGGTGAGGCGACTAGCACGTAGGCGGTGTTTTTATCGACAAGCAATTCTTGCACCCGCTGTGCTCGTTCTTTAAAGCCCTGTTCCATTCCTTCGAATGTGTTGAAAAAAGCGACCACATCATCGAGAACTTCGCCACCGATGATCTTGCCAACAGTGCGTAACAGTGCTTGAGCTGCAACATTTACTGCCCGCATGTAGCCACGTGTAGGTGCCATGAGCATTCTAAAAAGTCGATGATCAAGAAAACCGGCAAGGCGACCAGAGGCATCTAAAAAGTCGAGCGCATTACGTGTAGGAGGGGTGTCGACCACAATTAGATCAAAGCCCCCTTCTTCGTGCAGTTCATAGAGTTTTTCGCCCGCCATATATTCCTGAGTACCCGAGAGTGCACCGGAAATATTGCGGTAGAAGGGGTTTTCGAGAATGCGAGTGGACTGCTCGGTACCTCCGGCATGTTTGGCAACCAGGCTGTCAAAGGTGCTCTTGGTGTCGAGCATCATGGCCCATAACTCTCCAGGCCAGTCCCCGTCGATCAGGTGTGGTGTATTCGATAGTTCGCTGATGCCCAAAGTGTCAGCAAGGCGTTTCGCTGGGTCGATCGTGACGACCACCGAACGCTTTCCCATGCGGGCACCTTCGAGGGCAATAACAGCTGCCGTGGTTGTTTTGCCTACGCCACCTGAGCCACAACAGATGACAATGCGATGGTCGACAACGAGAGTATTGAGTTTCGGGCTCTCAGTGACGGAGTCGTTTTCGGTCACGGTGTCTTTGCCCCTTGTGTGCATGGCCACGTGTTCATGGCCAGTTGCTCATCGCTCGTATTTGATTGTCTAGTGCTATTGCGAGTTCATCTATTTGTGCAGGTCCCAGATCAGTTCGGAAAATAAATGGCAGACAAAGTTGTGGCAACGGCAACAGTTCGGCGAGTCTCTCGAGCTGGTTTGTTTGAAGCTCATGTCGTTGACGGCGAAATTGTGCCGCTTGGCTGAGAGCTTCGGCTTCACCATCTAACAAGGTGGTTCCTGCAGCCTCAGCGGCCTTGATTGGGTCTGCAGATAAACCATCAAGCAGTGGGTAAACCCCGTTAACCACGGCTGGACCTAACTTGATGCCGACTTCTTCTTCGAGAGTAAACCCTGTTTCTACGAGCTCATTGACTGGCGTTTCTTCTGGCAAGGTAACCAATATCACCGAACATCTTTGAGGGTCGCCAAGCAGATCGAGCACATCTAATGCTTGTGCGCGAATTGGGCCCATACGCACTGCCTCAGAGAGGCCACGAGCCGCCATGAGAAACGTTATGGCGTGACCCGCTGCAGGAGCATCGACAATGATGAGGTCGGCATCTCCTGAGCGTTCAAGCTGTTTGACTTTGCCCAATATGAGAATGTCTTTGATGCCAGGAGCCGCGGTTGCAACGATGTCGACAGCACCTGACGAAACCAGTCGTTTTGAGACTCGACCCATGCCGTGTTCTTCGAGGTATTCCAACAAAGCATCGTCTGGAGTTAGGGTTCTACCAGTAATGACGGCAGCGGAGTCGGTCGCCGGTGATAATTCGGTTTCACGATAAGTGAGTGGTGGTTTTCCGAACAGTCCAGGCAGTCCGCCCTTGCCTTCTATCTCTACTAGAAGGGTACGAAGTCCATGGTTTGAAGCCAGGCGCGCGAGAGCCGCGGCGACGACCGTTTTGCCCACGCCGCCTTTGCCAGCCACGATGACCACACGAGATGTTTGTAAAAACGATGCAGGATCCACAGCTTCCTCTCCGGAAAGCACAGACCAGCAGGTTAGCCATTTTTGGCCTGTTGATGATTCTTGGCGCGCTTGTGTTCCAATCATTGCAGTTCGGAGAACCCGTTTCGGCTAGTCCCCTAGTGGATGCAGGGACACCAGACGCACCAGCCCAGATGCCAGAAATTGATGTCGTCGACGTTGTTCAGATCTCTGGTTTTATTGACCCTGTAGTGGTTGATTTTTTGTATAAGACCATTGATCGTGCTGAACGTGCGGGCATCGAAGCCCTTGTTATCCAATTGAATAGCCAACGCTCAGTGGTGAGCGACGAAGTCTTAGATGCTCTTGTTGAGCGGATAGAAAACGCCAAGGTTCCTGTTGCCGTCTGGGTAGGGCCGAGTGGAGCCCAGGTTTATCGGGGAGCTGCTCGATTGGCCTTAGCCGCAGACCTTTTGGGCATGGCACCCCGAGCGAAGCTTGGGAAGCTGGGAGATGATGTACCCGAGGGCGTAACTTCCAAGATTGGCGAGGGAACGGTCGACCCGGTGCAGGCGGTCAAGTTGGACCTTGCTGATTTGAATCAACAAGAAGCAGCGATTCTCGGTACTTTCATTGCTGCGATTAACGGAAAAGAAGCTGCTGGGCGAAAGCTCCAGACTGCAACCTTTAAAGAGATGCCAAAGGGTCCACCTGAAGCGACCCTGACGGTGCAGGGAAGGCTCTCGAAGCTGCCTTTGATGTCACAGCTCATGCACACGGCCTCTAGTCCACAAGTGGCTTATTTATTGCTTGCTCTGGGTTTGATGTTGCTGATTTTTGAGTTCTTTACGGGGGGCGTGGGCATTGCTGGGGGCGTGGGCTTGGTGTGTCTCGTGCTTTCAGCGTACGGGCTAGCCGTGCTTCCCACTTCGCCTGTTGGACTCTGCTTGATTTTGCTTGCCATGTTTGGGTTTTCTGTCGATGTTCAAACAGGCGTCCCTCGAGCGTGGACAGCCATAGCGGTGGTTTCATTCGTGGTGGGGTCTCTCTTGCTCTTCGATGGAGGCATTCGCGTTGGCTGGATATCGCTTGTTGCTGGAGTAGTTGGAACGGTATTGATGATGTTGGCGGGCTTGCCCTCTACGGTGAGAAGTCGTTTTTCAACTCCGACAATTGGTCGTGCGTCGCTGATAGGTGAGATGGGCGAAGCGGTGGTAGCTATTGCCCCCGAAGGTGTTGTTTGTATCCGTGGATCTTTGTGGAAGGCTCGAACTAACCGGGCTACTCCACTTGCAGTTGGTGACCCGGCCCGGGTTGTGGCCATTGAGGGTTTGGTTCTTGAGGTCGAGCCTGAAGAGGGTGCGGCCCGAGATTATCGCGACCGCACCCCAGCCATTCAGACTCCCGCAGACCCGACTGCTGAGAGTGAATAAACAAGAAACTTGACTACACAAAACAAATGTCCTCTTGTGGCGCATCTCTCTTCTTTATTAGGGTAAGAGAGGAAGGGGGGTATGTGTGAGCGCAATTCGTGTAGATGAGCTGTGGCAAATTAAAGCAGCATGTAGGGGTCCACAGGCAGTGGCATTTTTTCCTCCTGAACACTTTGAGCGCAAGGGGGAGAAGCGTGAACGTGAGCAACACGCGAAGTCCATTTGTGAGTCGTGTCCTGTTCAAGATCCGTGTTTGGACTATGCCCTTGAAGTAGGTGAAGCCCATGGTATTTGGGGTGGTTTGAACGAAACAGAGAGACGAGGTTTGTACGCCTAGATTTCGTACGGCTGAAATAAAAGCTCCGATCATGTAACACTGAGTAGGTGTTACATCGGCTGCTTACTTTTGGGCTCTTTGTAATCACGACTACCGTTTTGGCACCGGTCACCGCTCTCATGACCTTGCTTGCAACGATGATATTTGTGCCGTTGCCAGCGTCGTTGCCTGAGCCAAATGAAGGCATTAGCGGACAGATAAGTCGTGTCTATGACATCGACGGGAACTTGGTCGGAACGTTTCGTCGTTTTGAGACCTCTAAACCTGTTATCTGGGAAGACATCCCGCTGTTTTTACGCCAAGCAGTGATCGCTACTGAAGATAGACGTTTCTATGAACATGGAGGCGTTGACCCTCGTGGATTGATGCGAGCGTTTGTAGCTGATGTGCGAAATACGGGTGCGGTACAGGGTGGCTCGACCATAACCCAGCAATACGTGAAGAATGCCTATGTAGGTAATGAACGTTCTATTTCGCGCAAGCTGCGAGAGGCGGTTTTGGCGAGTCAACTCGATCGCCAAGTCGACAAGGACGAGATTTTATTTCGTTACCTTGAGCGCATCTATCTAGGTGAAGGCGCTTACGGGGTGGGGGCTGCATCTGAGACTTATTTCAGAAAACCTGTAAATGAATTGACCCTTTCTGAATCAGCGCTATTGGCTGGCATCATTCCAGCTCCTAGCCGTTATGAGCCCCGTGGGAACCCTCAACTTGCTGAAACCAAGCGCAAGCGGGTGTTGAAGCTCATGCTCGACCAGGGGATAATCGACCAAATCACCCATGACGAAGCGGCCGCTCAGACGGTTTGGCTTGCCTCAGCGGGTCCTCCGCCACTTGGTCAACCTGTAACTCTGATACATCCTGCCGAGCGACAAGAGACGACCTATCCCTACTTTCTTGATTACGTCGAGCGCTACATAACGGCTCGTTACGGGCCTGATGCGGTCTACAAACAGGGGTATGAGATTTACACGACACTTGACCAACAGATGCAGGTCGAAGCCGATCGCTCAGTGCAAGAAACGTTGAGTGGCACTGAGGCTCCGTTGGAAATGTCGCTAGTTGCACTTGAGCCACTCACTGGTTTTGTAAAAGCTCTGGTCGGCGGGCGCGACTTTGGCGTTTCACGGGTGAACCTTGCCCTCGGTGGCGAGGGAGGAGGCGGTGGCCGTCAGCCCGGCTCTACATGGAAGCCGTTGGTATTGGCGACCGCTCTTGAAAAAGGTATCTCGGTTACCAAGAGATATTCGGGAGCAAACGGCATTTGCATAGGGGATTATTGTCCCAATAACTACGGTAACGGCTCTTATGGAAACGTTGACCTTGCTACGGCGACACGTCGTTCAATCAACACGGTTTTTGTACAGCTTTTAGAAGACGTTGGTGTTGCTGAGAACATGGCGTTGGCAAATCGTCTGGGCGTAAAGACCGAACCGTATGCCCCTGAGACCCATGGCCTTTCTGTGGCGCTTGGAGTGCTCGATGTCTCGCCGCTCGACATGGCATCGGCTTATGGAGTGTTTGCTGCGCGAGGTGAACGAGCGGAACCAACGCCGGTGGTCCGGTTGTTGGATGGCTTAGGGAGAGTGGTTGAAGACAACATCACGCCAGCTCGTAAACGTGTGCTCGAAGAAAGAGTGGCCGACACGATGAACGACGTTCTTCGTCATGTGTTTGACCCCGGCAGTACCGCTGCAGGTAAAGGTTTGGGACGCCCAGCAGCGGGGAAGACGGGCACAACAGATAACTCAGGTAATGCCTGGTTCGTTGGTTATACGCCAACTCTTTCAACTGCTGTGTGGATGGGTAAAACCACTACTCAACAAGATATGGGTTCAGTCAAAGGTGTGGGCAAGGTAACCGGTGGTACGTGGCCAGTTAGAACTTGGCAGTCATTTATGAAAGGGGCACTGGCAAACCAGCCCGGCATTGATTTCACTGAGCCAGCGCCGGTTACCAAGATTGCAGATCAAGCCAAACGTGATGCTCGCCAGGGCTTTGATGTAGGCCGTCGTCTTAGTCCGTCAAAGACTGAGGTGCGGTCTGGTTCTGCCCCTATCAATGACCTGCCACCACTCATCGCCGAAGTTCCAAGTTCGACAACCACAACGACGACAACAAGTGTGCCGACAATCTCAACAAGCACGACTTCAACCAGCACAACGAGCACGACCCGCCCAAGATGAATAATTATTTATAATGGAGCTACGGGTCCTAAGCACGGCCAGACCACGTGCCATCAACCCGCCCTAAGATTTAAGAAGTTGGGGGGTCGAACCGCACGTTTGATTGGCCAACGGCTTGGAACGCTTCAAGTATTTCTGTAGGGATGGGAAAGATTATGGTCGAGTTCTTTTCGGCTGAAATTTCCACCATGGTTTGAAGTTGACGGAGTTGAAGTGCACCTGGTGAATTGGCGATGACTCTTGCTGCTTCAGCTAGTTGGTGCGAAGCCTGTAGCTCTCCTTCGGCGGCAACGATCTTGGCTCGGCGTTCACGCTCTGCTTCGGCTTGTTTGGCCATGGCACGCTGCATCTGTTCAGGAATCGCTACATCTCGAATTTCAACTCGGTGTACTTTGATGCCCCATGGTTCGGTCTGTTCATCAAGTGCATTTTGAATTTGGATGTTGATGGTGTCGCGTTCAGAGAGAATTTGGTCTAGCTCGTGGTGTCCAACGATTGAACGCAATGTGGTTTGGGCTACTAGTTGCGACGAGTAGTACCAGTTAGCGATGTTGACGACCGAGGCAACTGGGTCGATTACTTGCATATAAGCAACGGCATCGACGGTCATAGTCACGTTGTCTTTGGTGATTACCTGTTGAGGCTGAATAGCTACAGCATTGATCTGCAGGTTCGTTCTTACGATCTTGTCGAGAATTGGCATTACGAAGAAGACACCTGGGCCTTTCGCTCCAACAGATCGACCCAAACGAAAGATCACGCCTCGTTCGTATTCCTGAACTATGCGAACCGAGGTGACAAGTAGCACCACAACGATCATTGCCATGAGGAACACAATCGCGACTACAGCTTCCATGGGTGGAACTCCTTAGTTTTTGCGTTGGATGGTGAGGTACATTCCTTCGTAACTCAAAACGGTTACTTGTTGTCCAGCTTCTAGATCAGTTGCTCCCGAGGCCGACCAGTATCCGCCACCAAGCTTTACTTTGCCTGACTCCCCACCCCATTCGACGACGGTGGCAGATTGTCCGACAAACGATTCCATGCCCACCTCAGATGGAGCGTTCATGAGTTTGTGGGTAGCAGCGAATAGATGAGGGTAGGTCCAGGCCAAGCCAAGACCTGCGGTTACTCCCACAATGGCGGTTGGTAGATCTTCCGCTAAGAGAGCAAACAACAACGAGCCAGACGTAAAGAGGGCGAATGCCAGAATTTGTCCAACTGGTGAACGGCGCTTGAAAACCAGCGATACTCCCCAGATACCAACACCTGCTGCTGTGGGAAGAAAGGGCCACCAATCGAGCTGTTGATCAACTAGTGCAATCGATGCCACAAAGGTAAGAGACAGACCAATGAAACCGGCTACGCCAAAGGTAGGAAGGGCTGCTTCGATGAGTACCGCGATTGCGGCTAAAACCAGACAGACGTAGATGCTGACTGGTTCTTCAAAGATGGCTTCCATGTCGAGCCGACGCTACCGCTTTATTCTCGGTGCGAGCCGTATTCCAAGAGCTAGTTGTTTTTCAAGAGCTACCCACCTTGGCCGCTGCCGACACCACTTGCCTCGCCTTCGGGACAACGCAAGACGGTTGCACATGCATCACGAACTGGTGGTGCAAAGTAGACAGCGTCGGGTGAAAAGCCAAGTGGTGAATACACACGACTGGAGCTTGCAACTACTTCGCCATTGCTATTTACAAGCGGAGCACCCTGAAATTGCATACCTATCTGGGTGTCATGCTGGAGACCCACCGAACTGATGTCGGCCACAACACCTTGGGTGATCGAACCACCTTTGGCGCCGAGTCCAGATACGGCAAAGATGCGATCGCCGATTTGGGTTCTGTCCTTAGCTGCCCATGGGAGGCGAGTTAGGTCGCCTTTTTTGATACTTAGTAGAGCAAGGTCTCGTGGTTGGTCCCAAGAGACAAGCTGGGCCTGGAGTTTCTCGTCGCCCTTAATAACTGTGATGTCAGGTCCGGGGCTTTGTGTTGCAGCGGCGATAGTGGCATATGACGTAAGAAGAAAACTTTCGCCGTTGTCGCTGAAGGCTACGAATGCGCTTCCTACCGATGGAGCACCGGCTGCATCTTGGGTGCTGACAAAGAAAACGCTGGGCGCGATCTTGTCTAAGAGCTTGCTAAGGGTCTCGCCGCCAGCGGCAATTTTTTGTAAAGGTTCGAGTTCTGATCGCACAGTTGCTACTGCATCGCCTTGCTCTTTGGCGATGATGTCGCGTGCTGTATTGAGGCGAGCGTCAAAGCCCGTTACGTATTCTTCTATTCGTGACTCATTGGTATCGAGGCGATATTGGTAATAGGCGTAGAGCACGGCTCCGCTGAAAGCCGCTCCAAAAGACAGAGCGACGAGCAAGATGCTTAGGCCAAATATCGAATGAGGTACCAGACGTTGTTGCCCTGTTGAGAGCAAGGTGTCAACCTTGGCTGAGAGTCGTGAGCCTTGTTGTGTCATTAGCGGGCAGGATAGTGGTGTCCGAGGGTGCAAGGCTGTGCGGCAGTAGCATGCAGATTTGTGGGGGTCGATTATGAGTACTGAGATTCAGATCAGAAAAGCGGCCACTGTCATGTTGGTACGTGACAGTGACGAGGGCCTTGAGGTCTTTATGCTGCGGCGAAATTTGAACTCAGATTTTGTTGGCGGGGCGTATGTGTTTCCTGGTGGTGCGGTTGATCCTGATGACAGTCACCGTGACCTGGAGGCTATTTGTGAGGGTTTAAGCGACGTCGAGGCCGCTGGGCGTCTTGAGCTTGACCCTCCAGTTGGTGGGCTTGCCTATTGGGTTGCAGCCATTCGTGAGTCGTTCGAAGAGGCTGGCGTGCTACTTGCATATGCGCCCGACGGGACGATTATCGATCTGCATGACCCAGCTACCGCAGAGCGGTTTGTTTTACATCGCAAGGCGGTTGATTTATCTGAGCGGTCGCTGTTTGATGTTTGCGTCGAGGAAAATTTGCG
Source organism: Acidimicrobiales bacterium (assembly GCA_038256565.1). Lineage (GTDB taxonomy): Bacteria > Actinomycetota > Acidimicrobiia > Acidimicrobiales > CADCSY01 > JACOTK01. Next base: position 9,806 of record JBBSKG010000089.1, read on the forward strand.
TTTAGCGGTCGACGGCATTCAGTACTTCAGTCATTGGATAACTCCCGAAGGCCCTCCTCGTCGTTACGACACGCGCTTTTTTGTTGCACGAGCCCCCGAGCGTCAATCGCCATTGCATGACGATCGAGAGACGATTGCGAATATTTGGGTTCGACCGTCTGATGCACTTGAGCGTCATCGCCGTGATGAGCTGGAATTGATCTTTCCAACCATTCGCAACCTTGAAGCTATTGCTGACTATAAAACGGCTGACGAGCTATTGGAATCAGCAGCTAAGGAACGCTCCATTGCTGCAATTCAGCCCCGCATCGTGATGGACGAGAGCGGAGTTCACATTCTTATTCCGGGTGATCCGGGCTACGACGAAGCTGGTTGAGATTCTTATGTCGACGATGATTGTTGGTGTTGCCTCCACTGTGAGCCCCTTGGTGCGACGCATAGTTGCTCCAAACCCTGGTGTTATGACTGGTCCGGGTACCAACACTTATTTAGTAGGCGTCGATGAAATTGCCGTCATCGACCCTGGGCCTGCTGATGACTCACACTTGGATGCAATAGCTGGCTGTGGGGGTGATCGTATTCGTTGGATTCTTTGCACTCATACCCATCTCGACCACGCTCCAGGAGCAGCGGGTCTACGTGAACGGACCGGCGCTGAGGTACTGGCATTTGGAAGTCGCGATGGCCTTGAAGTTGACCGAACACTTAGCGATGGCGATGGTATTGAGGCGACCGAGTTCCGCCTGACCGCTCTTCACACCCCCGGACATGCTTCCAACCACTTGTGTTATTTGCTTGAGGAAGAGGCACTTTTGTTTTCGGGCGATCATGTGATGAACGGATCGACCGTGGTCATTGCGCCGCCAGATGGCGATATGGCGGCATATCTTGAGCAGCTAGAACGTCTGAAAAAGATGCGTTTACGCGGCATTGCCCCGGGGCACGGTGATGTGATTACAGAGCCCAAGGTCGTGCTCGACCAGTACTTAACGCACCGACGTGCTCGTGAGACGGCGATTGCCTCAGCTCTTGTTGGTCGCGGTAGCGCCACCATTGAAGAGTTAGTCAAAGACGTTTATGTAGATGTTCCAGAAGCACTGCACCCCATTGCTCAGTTTTCGGTGTGGTCGCATTTGGAGAAGTTGGCAACCGAGGGCCATGCCTCTGGCACTGGTCTCGACGGAACCTGGTTGGCGACCTGAGCGCGGCGGACGCACCTAGGCATGGCCCACATGGTCCAAGTCTCGACGTTGTCGGGGCCGC
>JBBSKG010000090.1:0-10779 GCA_038256565.1 Acidimicrobiales bacterium
GACCCGTGATTACCGGCCACCCATTGATGGACCAGGCACCAAACTTGTTGGCCGCACCGTCGTCTTGTCATCTGACGTGGTTCGTCCGGGTGCCGCTCTTGGGCCGACCATGCGGGTAGAAACGATGCGCCAACCTAATGGGCCATTTGGCGGCAATGCTCTTGTTTTTCGCGTAGGCATGCCTGAAGGGTTTGGTCCGAGTTCTCGCTCACAACCGGTTTTGCATATTCCTGGAAACTTGGCCGAATACGAGGTATGGCAGGACGGGCGGTGGGTGCCCATAAAGGCCGAAAAAGAAGACGCTCCCAAACCCGACCCAGCCGACCCGTCCAAGCCAGGTAGTGACGAACTAAAGGGCCTCGTGACCACCATTCCAATGGGCGATGTGGCGGTATTCGGGCCCGGAGGAGATACCTCTGGATACATACGCATTGCACTTCCCGCTAGGGCTATTACTAACGGCCATATTTGGGTGCGTGGAGTTCTCCCTGGGGATATAGGTATGGATACATCGATGCTGGCTAATGGAATGTGGGCTGACTTGGGGGAGGAAGCTCAATGAGTGTTACTGATGAGATCACTCATGAACCCGATAGCGACACATCCCCAGACGTAGCCGTACGCCTTAGTGGCGTCACAGTTCGTTATGGCGACCTCTTCGCCGTCAAGGACATGAATCTTGACATTCCCCGAGGTTCAACATTTGGTTTGATTGGTCCAAATGGAGCGGGCAAGAGCACCACTTTTTTGGCTGTTGCATCATTGTTGAAGCCAACCTCGGGCACGGTCGAAGTGGCTGGATGCGACACGGTCAGCAACCCTCGTGGGGTTCGGGCCAAGTTGGGCTACATGCCCGATGTAATGGGCGTCTATGACGATTTACGTGTCGAGGAATACCTTCACTTCTTTGCCGCTGCCTATCGGGTGCCCCGCTCGACTTGGAAGACCCTTGTTGATGGCTTGTTGGAGTTGGTCAACCTTGATGTGAAACGCGACGCAATGGTTGATTCGCTTTCACGAGGCATGAAACAGCGCCTCAGTTTGGCTCGGGCATTGGTCCATGACCCAGAAGTGCTTGTGCTCGACGAACCAGCCAGTGGTCTTGACCCTCGCGCACGAGTTGAATTGCGCGATCTCATAGGTGAGCTGCGGAACATGGGAAAGACCATCATTGTGAGTTCGCACATTCTTTCGGAGCTTGAAGAGATGTGCACCGAAGTCGCAATCATGGAAGCTGGCCAGGTGTTGGCTACCGGTACTCCACGCGACATTGGAGATCGTCTTGGGCAGGGGCGTGAGATTGGGGTGCGTTTGGTCGGTGGAGAAGTGCAGACATTCACGGTGGCGTCTGAAGAAGAGCAACGCGATCTGTTGATACGTCTTGTGAATGAAGGTGTGCCTGTTGTTGAGTTCACCGAAACAAGCTCGGGTCTTGAAGAGTTGTTCTTGCGGGTGACGAAGGGAATCGTGCAATGAGGGGTCTGCGCGAACGAACACTTAACCCAGTGCTTGCGAGAGAGATCAAAGAACGTCTTCGCAGCCGTCGAGCAACGATTGTGATTGTTGTTTATCTAGCGATGCTCGCGCTTGTTTTGCAGGCGCTCTATTGGATGTCTGACTCACTTTCATCGTTCAATAGTTTTGACGGTCAGCCATCGGCAGCGTCTGTCGCAATTTTGGGTCGTCAGATGTTTGAAGTGTTAGTTCTGGCAATTCTTGGTTTGATTTTTTTCATTATCCCGGGCGTTACGGCGGATGCTTTGTCAGGCGAACGTGAGCGACAGACTTTGGTTCCCCTACAGGTTTCCCTGCTGCGGCCTATCTCGATTGTTGTAGGCAAAGTCCTTTCTTCTGTTGTGTTTACGGGGTTATTGGTGTTGGCAACGCTGCCTTTGTTCGCAGTGTCATTCATGGTTGGTGGCGTTACCCCCGGAGCAATTATGAAGGCGGTTGTAGCGCTCTTGTGTACGGCCTGGCTGGTAGCGAGCATTACAATGGCATGTTCCGCTCTCGCTAAACGCACTCAGAGTTCGGTTGTTTTGGCCTATGCATTTAGCGGTTTAATAGCAATTGGTCCACCACTCTTGTTTGTTGCTCAAGACGGCATAGACGGCTTATCGTTGGGCCCACCCTCGGTCGCAGTTTTGGTCTTGAGTCCCTTCGCAGGCACGGCTGATGCGGTTGGGGGGCCGATAAACGCCTTTGGTCAAGGGGAAGACTTGGATTCGCCGCTGCAATCAATGCGTAGCCTCATCTTCCGTCGTGAAAAAGCTGATAAAGAAGACTGGGTGGCTGGTGGAAATTTCATGCAAGTCGATGGTGGGCCCATGGTTGCGGTTGATGAACGTGGAAATCCACTTAAGGATCGGGCTTTTAAAGAGGAGTGGCCCGAGAAGATTCCTTTCTGGATACGTTCAACTTCAGTGCTTGGCCTGTTCTCAGTTCTCGCTTTAGTGATTGCTGCACTGCGTCTTCGTACTCCATTACGAAGTGGAAAACGGCGCAGAAGATTCCGTAGAAAACTGAGTACAAAACAGTGAACGAGTTATTGGTGGCAGTTGCTCGCCGTCTTCGTCTTGCCTGGGGGGTTGCTACCGTTCAGATTGTTGTTCCAACTGTTTTGGCACTAGCGGTTGTGGTTGTTCTTCTCGGGCGTTTGCGTCCATGGGCATGGCCTGAACCTACGGCTGTCGTATTGGTGCTTGGGTCACTAGTAGTTATTGCCGGAGTAGCGCTGGCTATTCAGATTCCTCGCCTCTTGGCCGCACGAGCTGCTGATCGTGGTTTACAAACCAATGACGCATTTGCGACTGCTGTTGAGTTAGAAGAGTTGCCTGGCGGCACCCCAGAGCCGTTTGCTTCGTTGGTAACAGATCGCGCTGACCGTCTGGCTTTGGGTTATCGAGCTAATGACGCCGTTCCTATCGTGGCGCATCGTCGACCCTTGATACTTGGTACAGCCTTGGCAGTTGTTGCACTGGGCCTCGGTTTTGCGCCTAATCATCAAGACGAAGTGCGTGCACGACAGGCCGTCGAACGCGCTCAGATCGACAAGGTTGCTGATGCCACTCGCAAGCTTGGGGAGGCGTTTAAAAAACTTCCTGAGAAGTCGGCGGCTGAGGCAGGCGTCAAACTGGAAGACCTGGCTCGCGAACTCGATACGGCCAAGAACCTCGAAGCGACCAAGGGTGCACTTGATAAAGCTGAGAGCGCTTTTGAATCAGAGATAGACCCGGGTTTCCTTGCTCAAAAAGCTGCTGATCGTGGACTTGAGCGCACTCTTGAATCGGCCCCATTGCCCGGTGGCAAGGGTATGAACGCGGAAGCACAACTTGCACAAGCTGCTGCTGGACTTGGTGCGGCCACTCCCGAAGAACAAGCTGAACTAGCCGCTCGTCTTGAAGCATTGGCGGCATCACAGGTGGTTGGTAACCCGGAGTTGTCAGCAGCACTCTCGAAGGCTGCTAGTGCGTTAGGTGCCGGAAATACAGCAGGTGCAGCTTCTGCCTTGGGTGAAGCTGCAGGTCTGCAACAAGATGCGAATGTCTCGGTTGCATCTCAAGAGTCGGCATCTGCTGGGGCAGATGCCGTTGCACAAGCCCGCTCAGCGCTGGCTGCGGGCAATGGCAATGGGCAAGCCCAAGGGAAGGGCCAAGGAAAGGGCCAAGGCAAGGGCCAAGGCCAAGGTGAGGGTCAGGGAAGCGGCCAAGGCAAAGGCCAGGGTCAAGGCAAAGGCGGAGGTGCTGGAGGTGGCGGGGGAGGCACCAATGCTCCCGGAGGCGCTGGGAGTAAAGGTGGACCAACAGGAAAGATGAATGGCACTGGGAATAACGCCTCGGTTGGTCTCCAAGAATCGACGGTTATCTATGAACCTGGCGCAAGCACCAATGGTGACAAGCTCCAAACGACCGGACGTCCAGGTGGAGGGTCAAGCGAAACCGTAGGTAAGGACGCTGGACTAACTCGCAGCGGAGGTAGTCAGGTGCCCCTTTCAGAGGTTCTTCCTAGGTATAAAAGCTCTGCAACCCAAGCACTTGACCGCATGTCAGTGCCGCCATCGCTCCAAAGTTTGGTGCGTTCTTATTTCGACAGCCTCACGGAGAAGCCATGACCACAGCATCTGAATCTCACTCACTTCCTGAGATGACACCCGATCGTTATGGCGAGATCGCTCGATCTATTGAGGCCGAGGTTGGGAGGGTCATTGTTGGCCAACACGAGTTGGTGCGCCATGTGCTGATCTGTTTGCTTTCCGAAGGCCACGCTCTTCTTGAAGGGGTTCCAGGTTTAGGAAAGACCCAGTTGTTGAAAGCCTTATCAAGCGCGGTTGAGCTTGATTTTGGGCGCATTCAATTCACTCCAGATCTTATGCCTGCTGACATTCTCGGTACGCAGGTGCTCAGTGACGATGGCGATGGTCGACGACAGTTTCGTTTTCGGCCTGGTCCAATTTTTGCCAACCTTGTTCTTGCCGACGAAATAAACCGAGCAACTCCTAAGACTCAGTCAGCCTTGCTGGAAGCAATGCAAGAGCGCACGGTTACCACTGCTGGCGAGACGCGCACTCTCGATCGCCCCTTCTTTGTGATGGCGACGCAGAACCCGCTCGAGATGGAGGGCACCTATCCATTGCCCGAAGCTCAGCTCGACCGATTTCTCTTGAAGGCCGTCGTTCCATTCCCTTCTCCTGAAGACTTGGTCGCTGTTGTTGAACGCACCACTGGAGCGCAGGGCGAAGAGCCCAGAGCTGTTGCCGATGGTCCAACGTTGCGCGCAATGATTGCACTCGGTCGTGATGTCCCGATTGTGTCGCATCTTGTGCGTCACGCCGTTGACCTTGTAATTACTTCTCATCCCAACAATGCTGAGGCTCCCGACCTCGTTCGTCGCTATGTACGTTTCGGAGCCTCACCTCGTGGCGCTCAGTCCTTGGTGCTTGCGAGCAAGGTAATGGCGCTTATGGATGAACGGCCAAATGTGTCGGCGGATGATCTGCGTGCGATGGCAACTCCGGTATTGCGCCATCGCTTAGTTTTTGGTTATGAGGCCGTTGCTGATGGCGTTAGTGCCGACGATGTTGTGGCGGCCATTCTTGATGCAGTACCCAACCCGCCAGCGGGGTTGCGCGGCGCGCCGTGAGCGATCACCCGGTTGAGGTAGAAGTAGCGCAAGGCAATACCGCTCTTCTTTCACCGACACTGTTGGCAAAGCTGGAGCGTTTGCAGTTACGAAATCGTCGTCCACTGCTCGGTCGACTCGCTGGTGAGCATCGATCGCCTGCATATGGTTCGTCGATTGATTTTGCGGACTACCGGGAATATCACCCGGGTGATGACTTTCGACGAATCGACTACGCACTTTTGGCTCGCCTTGATCAATTATTGATTCGCTTATTTGAGGCTGAAGACGATCTTGAAGTTCGCTTGGTCATCGACACATCCGCATCAATGGCATTTGGTGAGAAGTTCAATCAGGCCCTTCGAGTCGCAGCCGCATTGGGTTTCGTAGCGCTCACTCGACGAGATGTGGTTTCGCTGCATTATGCGCCCATGAAACTTCTGGCCCCTCGCTTTCGCGGCCGAGGAGGTGTTCCTGCTTTGTTTAAACATCTATCTTCCTTGCAGCCATTGGGTGAGACGGCATTTGCAGCAGCAGCTCGTGGAGTATTGGCGCGGCCTGGTCCTCCAGGAATAACGGTGGTGCTTAGCGACCTATTGACTACCGAATGGAAAGACGGGCTTAGTAGTCTGCCTGCACGTGGGGGTGAAGTCGTCATGGTGCACATCTTGTCTGAAGAAGATCTACGGCCTAGTCGTGGCGATGATTTGGCTGGCGATCTAGACCTTGTCGATGTAGAGACGGGTGCAAGGGTTTCAGTTAGTTTGAACTCTGATCTGTTAAGTGCTTATGAACATGAGACCCAACATTGGGTTGATGAGGTTACGGGACGTTGTCGCCAGGCTGGAGTGGGTTATTTATCGGTGATGGCTGGTGATGACATCGAACAACTCATGTTGGCGAGTTGGCGAGAAGCCGGGCTCTTACGATGACTTTTACGAACCCAGTTGCATGGTGGCTGGGCCTGTTGGCCCTTCCCATTATTGCTTTGCATATTTTGCGCCCGCGTCGCCATGCTCGAACTGTTAGCTCGACTTTCTTATGGCGTGAGTTGGCGCAACCCGTAACGGCGGCTTCGCCATGGCAACGGTTACGGCCATCGACACTCTTGTTCCTTCAGCTTTTAGCGGTTGCCTTATTAGCGGGGGCAGCAGCTCGGCCCGTGCGTTTGACCGATGCCCCGTTGGCTCAACACACGGTGTTCATCATTGATTCCTCTGGTTCAATGGCCGCGCTCGACGGTGACCCGGAGCGTCTCGATATTGCTAAACGCCGAGCCAAAGAACTACGCGACGAACTGCCTTCTGGCGGCTTAGCGAGTTTGGTTGAAGCGGGAACTCAACCCCGTGTACTTCTTTCATCTAGTGGACAAAGCTCAGCCTTTGACGAAGCAGTTAACTCAATTGAAAGCACCACGGGGGCAGCGAACCTCACCGAGGCGTTCACCCTTGCTATGAGCTTGGAAGCGCCGGGCGTGCCGATTGGTTTCGTCCTGTTGTCTGACGGGCGCTTGAGTGATGGCGAACGTCGTCTTATTCCGCCTGGTACTCGTTATGAGCCGATTGGCAAACGATCTACGAATCGAGCGATCACGGCTCTGAGCGTTGAGCCAAGAGGCGCTGCGTTGGTGGCACACGTAACTGTGCGAAATACCGGTGGACCGCGTGCTCGTCAGACTTTGCGTCTCGATGTTGATGGGCGCACGAAAGCCAATGTTGAAGTTGATCTTGAACCCGGCGGGGTTGTGCAGCGAGACATTGATTTGCCTATGGGCGATCGAGTTGAGGCACGTCTTGAAGGCGAAGATTTACTTAGCGCTGATGATGTTCGTCGTAGCGTAGTTGGCCGACGCAAAGCATTGAAGGTGTTGGTAGCGGGACCGGACAACATGTATCTCGATGCTCTGTTGGCATCGCTGCCTGGCATCACGGTTGAACGATCACCGACCTCTCGTGAGGCAGCAGGGTTTGACCTTGTCATTTATGACCAAGTTGTTGTGCCGGCTAATCCGGGCGCACCTGTGTTGGCTATCGCACCGCCAGGTGGCATGCCAGGGATTTCCGTGACAGGCATGGCTGAAGGCGCGGCGGTAACTTTGGTGCGCTCTGATGACCCACTGCTTGTCGATCTTGATCTTTCAGAAGTGGCAGTGGGCATGTTGCAGCGTTTGGCCCCCAACCCAGGCGATGAAGTGTTGCTCGGGGCTGAAGGCTTGCCATTATTGGTCCGCGGTGAACGTGCTGGTCAGGAGTTTGTTTATTTGGCCTTTGCTCTAGACCAGTCGAATCTGGCCGTACAGGTGGCTTTCCCTATCTTGGGCGACCGATTGGTTAGCGAGCTTGCGGGTTCTACGCGCCCACCTACTGCACTTGAAGTGGGTGACGCTCTGCCTGTACGCCCAGGGGTAGAAGTACTTGTAGAGGGTCCAGGTGCAACCGAAGAGATTGCTCGACCCGGTCTAGCAGTTCCCGTTGCCGACCGACCAGGGTTTTGGCTGTTGAGTGAAGATGGCCGACCGGCCGTGACAGTGGCGGTCAATGTTGCAGTGTCAGAGTCATCAATTGCGCCAGTTGACGTGTTGGCTATCGAGCCACGTGGTGCCAAGCAGGGTGAACGGGTACCTCGCGGCGAATCTTCGCTGTTGGCTTGGGTTGTTGGTGTCATCTTGTTGGTGCTGTTGGTCGAAACATGGTTAAGCGCGCGACGAATGGGTGTGGGTCGAAAGCAACGTCGTTTAGCTTTCGCAGCGCGCGTCGTCGTCGGTGCATTGCTAGTTGGTGCATTGGCTGGCTTTGCTATTCCACGTACGCGTAATCGAGTGGCCACAACGTTTCTTATTGATGCATCACATTCATTGGGAAGTGGAGGCCGTGCCGATGCAGTGCGTTGGGTACAAGACGCCCTTGCCAAACAGCCACGAGGTTCGTTGGCGGGAGTTGTTCTTTTCGGAGGTGATGCTCGCCTTGAGCTGACCCTTCAGGAACAAGCCACATTGTTGAACCCGACGGTGAAGGTCGATGCGAACCGTACAAACTTGGCAACTGCCATTCGCCTAGCTGGTGCCGTGCTTCCATCTGACGCGAGGCGTCGAATCGTATTGCTATCTGATGGTCGGGCAACCGAAGGAGACGCCATTGAGGAAGCCCGTCGTCTTCGTGAAACAGGCATTGAGGTCGATGTTCATACTGTTGGTCGAAGCGGCACAGCCGATGTAGCAGTAGTGGGTCTTGATGCTCCGACTGCTGCTCGTCAAGGTGAGAAGGTTCCACTGAGAGCAACGTTGCGATCGAGTAAAGCGGGGCTTGCCGAAGTCCGTCTCAAGTTAGATGGAGCGCAGCTCGAAGCCCGCACTGTCGAGCTTGTAGTTGGTGACAACATCGTGGAGTTTGCACATGTGCTGACCGATGCAGGTTTGGCGCGCTATCAGGTGGAGGTCGTCACTGGTGATGACTCGGTTGTTGAAAACAACACCAGCTTTGCGGCTGTCCAAGTAGACGGACCTGCGAAGGTTTTGATTGCGGAAGGTGCAGAAGGTAACGGGGCCAAGCTCGCAGTGGCGTTGCGTGCCGGGGGCATAGAGGCCGACATTGTTGGCGCAAGCGTGTTGCCTCCGCTTGATGTATTGAGTCGTTACGCAAGTGTTGTTTTGGTTGATGTTGACCTGTTGAGTTTGGCGGCTGCCCAGGTTGATGACCTCACCGTTGCCACGCGCGATCTCGGTCGTGGTTTGTTGGTCATGGGTGGTACTCACAGCTATGGCGTAGGTGGTTATTTGGGTTCCAAGCTGGAGCAGCTTCTTCCGGTTGTTAGCGATGTACTCGACCCCAAACGACGCCGTTCGGTTGCTCAGGTTATGGCTGTTGATTCGAGCGGCTCGATGGGCGCATGCCATTGTGCTGAGGGCCAAATGGGAGGCCTCCCTTCGGGGCGAAATCAACTTATGGGTGGAATCACCAAGACCGATATTGCTCGCTCGGCTGCAGCGCGCACCATTGAGGCAATGGGTCCCAACGATGAAATTGGTGTGCTTGCTTTTAACACCGAGCATCGATGGTTGATTGATTTACAGAAACTGCCGTCTGAAGAAGTCGTGCGAAAAGGGCTTGGCAAGCTGAGCCCAGCTGGTGGAACCAACTTGCGAACTCCATTGGGCGAAGCAGCCGATGCACTGAGAAAGAGCAAGGCTCAGCTCAAGCACATCATCTTGTTCACCGATGGCTTTACCGACCCAGGCAGCCTTTCAGGTTTGGCTGAAGAGGCCGCCACCTTGTTAAACGACGAAGGTATTACCACGTCGGTCTTGGCAACAGGCGAGGGGTCAGCGCGCGAGTTACGTGAGGTTGCCGAAGCCGGAGGTGGGCGTTTCTATCCGGGTCGAGACCTCGATCGCATTCCACAGATCATGATGGAAGAAGCGATTATGGCAAGTCGTGACTTCATCAACGAAGGTGAGTTTCTCCCTAAGGTCGTGTCTTCGACGGGACCAGTGGCCAACATGACTTCGTCACCACCGTTGTTGGGTTTCGTAGCAACAACAGCCAAACCAACGGCGCGAACTCTGCTGCGTATTGGCGATGACGATGACCCTTTGCTGGTGAGTTGGCAGGCGGGTTTGGGAAACGTAACAAGTTGGACCAGCGACGGTGGTCAGCGTTGGGCACAGACCTGGTCGGGTTGGAATCAAAACGTGGAGTTTTGGTCAGGTGTAATTAAAGACACCTTTCCAGAAAGTACGAGTGGTGCTGGGTCAGCCCGAGCACGTGTAAATGGTGACCAGTTGGAGATAACCGTAGAGGGCTCTGAGGTATGGCCCGATGGAGCAACGGCCACTGCACGAGTGGCAGGCCCCGATCGGACAAGTAATGAAGTTTCGCTCGATCGGGTTTCTGGCACGACGTTCGCTGCCGACGTAGCTACATCTGATCCCGGTATTTATGCGGTTGGCGTACGAGGTTAAGAAGGGCGACGAAACTCTGTTGTCGACAAGCGCTCTTGCTACTAGGTCTTATTCAGCTGAGTTCACTTTGGGTAACCCCGAGCCTGCAGTGTTGGCCAAACTTTCTTCCTTAAGTAGGGGCCGAGGTGAAATTAAACCCTCTCAAGCATTTGATCGAGATGATCTACGCGTTGGACGGTCGTCATTTTCACTCGCCGGTTGGTTCCTGCTCTTAGCTGCCTTGTTGTGGCCAGTAGCAGTTGCGTTGAGCCGCATTGCGATGACTGCACAGGCTGCAGGTGCAAGCAAAGTATTTACCAAGCTCAGCCATCGACTTCCCAAACTCCCAGCACTTCCCGGGAGAGGAAACTCAAGCCCACCCACACAATCCCCGCAGCCAAGTGCTTCAATGCCCGAACCCCCACCTCCGCCAACAATCGCCGAAGAACCCACGACCATCGACCGCCTCCTAAAGAAAAAACGCGGCGAAGTGGACTAGTGGCCTGCATCCCCGACTGGGTCTGCCACGGCTTGTGGCCCAGGCCGTCGAAGATGCGCCACACTTGCGACGCCGAGATCGGCACACCCTCCAGAACGTCTCCTTGAGCTTTTTGACGAGTAAGATGAGCAAGACGGGTAAGATGGAATCACCCTGGATCAGTTCGGCACAAGTTTGAAACGTCCACCATCAAGTGGTCGTATGGTCGAAAAATGACGCCGGTCCA
>JBBSKG010000091.1:0-10751 GCA_038256565.1 Acidimicrobiales bacterium
GATGGCGAAACGTTTGCCCAATACGAAGACTTCCGGACTTATCTACAGGCACACCCCGGCAAACAAGTTGTTATTGAGATTGAGAGAGACGGTAAGCGCCAGGTGCTCAAGGCTGCACTAGCGAAAACCAATCCTTCTGGTGCTCCAGTCGGTTTTTTGGGGGTTGGGCCTAAGTTCGATATGGTCAAATCTGGTTTTATTGATGGTGTAACCGATGCAGGCACCCTGACAGGAAAGACCATGTGGCTCTCGATCAAGGGCCTTGGAAGTTTCTTCTCTCCTTCGGGTTTATCGGGCTACATCGACACTTTGAGCGGCAATGAAGGTAGCAGCGGGTCGGCAAACGACGCATCGGGTTCAAACTCAGGTTCAGGCCCTGGTTCAGGCTCAGATGTCAGTGATGATGCGAATCGAGTTACTTCGATTGTGGGCATCGTCCAAATTGGAGGCCAGGCGGCTTCTTCGGGCATGGCCAATCTTTTGTACTTTCTATTCTTTATCAACGTGTTCATCGGGGTGTTTAATCTCGTGCCACTTTTGCCGTTTGACGGAGGTCATGTGGTGATTGCAACCTACGAAAAACTTCGTTCACGCAGAGGTGTGCATTATCAGGCCGATGTGCGAAAGCTGCTTCCGCTCACTTATGCCGTTGTGACCGTATTGGCGCTGGTGTTTGTGTCTTCAGCGTTTCTCGATATCACTCAACCCCTACCTAACCCTTTTGAATGAACGACTCCCTTGAATGAACGACTCCCTTGAATGAACGACGCGTAACTCGCCAAATTAAGGTTGGCGCCGTTCTCGTTGGCGGTGGCTCTCCTGTCACCGTCCAGTCGATGACCACTACCAAAACCTCCGATCATGAGGCGACGCTCGCGCAGATCTATGCGCTGGCGGGTGCTGGTGCCGACATCGTGCGATGCACTTGCAACGATGAAGCAGCCGCAGAAGGTTTGGCGCGCATTGTTCCTCGCTCGCCTGTTCCGATCGTGGCCGACATTCATTTTCAATACAAGCTCGCATTGGCGGCCCTTGAGGCTGGGGTGGCGTGCCTCAGGCTAAACCCGGGCAATATTCGCAACCCTGCACACATCAAAATGGTCGCCTCCGAAGCGCTTGATAGGGGCGTGCCGATTCGCATTGGGGTTAATGCTGGATCACTCGACCCCGACATCGAAGATCAATATGGTCTCACCCCTGAAGCACTTGTTGCCTCGGCTCAACGCGAGTTGGCTTATTTTGATGAGGTCGGTTTTCAAGATGTCAAGATTTCGGTCAAGGCCTCGAATGTTCCTTTGATGGTTGATGCATATCGCATGTTGTCTGAAGCGATTGACGCACCTTTGCACTTAGGGGTCACTGAGGCAGGACCACCTCCAGCGGGCTTGATCAAGGCCACAGCGGGCATTGCAACGTTGTTGCTTGAAGGTATCGGCGACACGATTCGTTACAGCCTCACTGCTGATCCGGTCGAAGAAGCCAAAGCCGGTCGTCAGCTTCTTGAGGCCCTAGGTCTTCGTGAACGCAAGAACGTTGATTTGATCGCATGCCCAAGCTGTGGGCGCGCCGAGGTAGACGTAATAGCGGTGACAGCTCAGGCTCAAGCGGCATTCGCGGAACGCAAGCTTCCATTGCAGATAGCAATCATGGGCTGTGTCGTAAATGGACCAGGCGAGGCGCGTTCGGCTGATCTCGGCATTGCGGCTGGCCGACATAGAGGGCACCTGTTCATTCGGGGCAAGGTCGTGCGAGTCGTGCCAGAAGATGAGATGGTCGACGCTTTGATTGATGAGGCCGAGAAACTTGTGGCCGAAGGTTTTGAGGCACGTCTAGCTGCTGCCGATACGGGTGCTGAGGCTGAGGCAGAAGCAGATCGTATGGCCTTGCTGTCAGACCAGGGTGACGATGCGAATGCAAGTGAGGCAAAGATCGAACTGATTCGCAAAACCATTGATTCCTAAATCCAGCGATTCCCAAAAGCAGAGATTCTTAAAATTGGCCATCCGGCTAGCATCGGCACTATGGCTAAGCCCCCAATCCTTACTCCTCAGGCCGACGATTTCCCTCGCTGGTACCAAGATGTGGTCGCAAAGGCAGAACTTGCCGACAATGGTCCCGTCCGAGGCACCATGGTCATTCGCCCTTATGCATACGCTCTTTGGGAGCGGATGCAGGCTGACCTAGATCGACGCATCAAGGCAACTGGCACGCAGAACGCATATTTTCCGTTGTTTATCCCGATGAGTTTTTTGACTAAAGAAGCCGAACACGTTGAAGGTTTTAGTCCTGAGCTAGCCGTTGTGACTCATGGTGGTGGTAAAGAACTGGAAGAGCCGGTGGTCGTTCGGCCAACCAGCGAGACGGTCATCAATAGTTACTTCTCTAAATGGATTCAGAGCTACCGTGACCTGCCATTGCTCATAAACCAATGGGCGAATGTGGTCCGCTGGGAAATGCGCCCCCGTCTATTTCTGCGTACGACTGAGTTCCTCTGGCAAGAAGGCCATACGGCTCATGCAACCGAAGAAGATGCACGGGCCTTTACGATTCGCATCTTGAACGAGGTTTATGAACGATTCATGGTTGACATTCTGGCGATCCCAGTACTTCTGGGCCGAAAGACCAATCGTGAGCGTTTCGCTGGTGCAACAAACACTTACACCTGTGAAGCAATGATGGGTGACGGCAAGGCTTTACAAATGGGGACGAGCCACGAGCTAGGCCAGAACTTCTCGAAGGCTTTCGACACGCTTTATCTCGATAGCTCAGGCGAGCAGGTACACGTGTGGCAAACCTCGTGGGGAGTATCGACGCGTATGGTGGGTGGGCTCATCATGTGTCACGGCGACGACAACGGTTTGCGGGTTCCTCCTGCTCTTGCTGCCGTGCAGGTTGTTGTGATTGTCGTGCGTGATGAAGAGGGTGCGGGTGATAAGGCAAGAGCCCTATGTGCAGAGTTGGTTGCACTTGGCATAAGAGCCGAGATTGATGATCGAGTCGAGACCAGTTTTGGACGACGCTCTGTTGATTGGGAGCTAAAGGGTGTTCCGATTCGCATTGAGGTTGGTCCACGAGACCTGGCTAATGGCATCGTGACAGTCGTGCGCCGAGATAGCGGTGACAAAACTCCGGTAGCTATTGCAGATGTCGCAACGATGCTTCCAGGTGAATTGTCATCTGCTCAAGACGCGTTGCTCACAGAGGCAACTAAGCGTCGAGATGAGCGGACAATCGACGTAACTACTGTGGAAGATGCGACAGAGGCAGCAAAGGTGGGTTTCGCCCGCATTCCTTGGTCGACATTGGGTGAAGAAGGCGAGACGCGTCTTGGCGGCCAAGGGGTGTCTGTCAGGTGCCTTCAGTCGGCTGATGGATCGCTACCTGGGCCCAGTGAAACCGATTTAGTGGCCGTCGTCGCACGGGCCTATTAACAGCACCCGCCGTAGGAAGGCGGGCACTAGCGCTCAATCAGCAAGGCGAAAGACCCACATTGGGGCTATACTCACGCTGCCGTTGATTTCGAATTGTGGCTTTGGGCCAAGGAAAGACGTGGGCTTTTGCCCACGTTTTCTTTTCCCCGGTTCAGGTCACAACCGTATGTGAGTTAGATAACGAACTGAGCGAGGAGGAGACCATGATCAACAACGAACAACTAATTGATCTTGTGGCCCCCGTTGTCGCTGAGCATGGCGCCGATCTCTATGACATCGAACAGGTCTCTGGAATCGTAAGGGTTTTGATTGATCAGCCAGACGGTGTTGACACCGACATTCTCGCCAAGGTCACTCGTTCGTTGTCGAAGCTTCTTGATGAGGTTGATCCTTTGCCCGATCGCTACTCACTCGAAGTTTCCAGCCCAGGCGTCGAACGTCCGTTGCGCATGCAGCGCCATTTCATTGCCGCTATTGGTAAAAGGATAAAGATTAAAACTGTTTCGGGAACCGTGGGGGAGCGACGAGTTGAAGGTGCTTTGATAAGTGCCGATGACCAAGGCTTCAAGGTAGAGACGGGTGAAGATCAGCGTCATTTCGCTTACGACGAGGTCGAGAGCGCCAAGACGGTGTTCGATTGGGGCACAGGCGGCAAAAAAGCCACGAACAAACCCGAGGCACCAAAGACGAGGAAGGTTGTAAAAGCATGAGCGGCAATTTCGAGATCATGGAAGCTCTACAGGCGTTAGCGCTCGACCGAGGGATAAGCGTTGACACTTTGCTCGATGCATTGGCAAACGCCTTGGTGTCGGCCTACAAGCGGATGCCTAAAGCTGCCGAAGAGGCTTATGTCACGATCGACGCTGAGACCTTCGAGATTCGGGTTTATGGTCAAGAACTTGATGATGATGGCAATGTCATTCGTGAGTGGGATGACACCCCAAGCGACTTCGGGCGCATTGCAGCCCAAACAGCAAAGCAAGTTCTTACTCAGCGGGTCCGTGAGGCAGAACGCGAGCTTAAGTATGAGGAATATGCTGGCCGCGAAGGTGACATCGTCACCGGCATTATTCAACAGACTGACACCCGCTTCACTCTTTTGGATCTTGGCAAAGTCGAGGCGCTGTTGCCTCAGGCCGAGCAGGTTCCATACGAGCGACCTGAGCCCGGTTCGCGCCTCAAGGCTTACATCGTCGAAGTTAGAAACAATGCCCGTGGCCCTCAGATCGTGGTGAGCCGCACTCATCCCGGTTTGATCAAGCGTCTATTTGAATTAGAAGTTCCGGAGATCGCTGATGGCGTCGTTGAGTTCAAAGCGGTTGCTCGCGAGCCCGGCCATCGCACCAAGCTTGCTGTTTGGTCCCACGATCGTAACGTCGACCCAGTAGGGGCTTGCGTTGGTGCCCGTGGTGCTCGGGTTCGCATGGTGGTTAATGAG
Organism: Acidimicrobiales bacterium; assembly: GCA_038256565.1. Lineage (GTDB taxonomy): Bacteria > Actinomycetota > Acidimicrobiia > Acidimicrobiales > CADCSY01 > JACOTK01. The sequence goes on from JBBSKG010000091.1 coordinate 4,870, forward strand.
TTGCGAGGTGAGAAAATTGATATCGTCCCGTTCTCGGAAGATACCCAAGAGTTCATCACCAAGGCTCTTGCCCCAGCAAAGGTCAAAGAGGTTCGTCTCGATCAAGAGTCTGGTGTAGCCGAGGTCATCGTTCCCGACTATCAACTTTCATTAGCGATTGGTAAAGAGGGCCAGAATGCACGCCTTGCGGCACGCCTCACCGGTTGGCGAATCGACATTAAGAGTGAGAGCCAACTTGCTGACGAAGAAGCAGGATATTCGGGCGAAGAATGGGCCGAAGGTGAATGGGTCGAAGATCCTGAGACTTCAGAAATGGTGTGGCGTCCAGCCGAGGGTGGACCTGCGGTTACTGCAGAAGAGTGGAGTCACGGCGAGTCCGAAACCGATGTTCCAGAAATAGACGCAAAGCCAGCAGTGAACGCAGATCCAGAAGTAAATGTAAAGCCAGAAGTAACTGCCGATCCAGAAGCAGACGCAAAGCCAGAAGTAAACGCAAAGCCAGAAGTAAACGCAGATCCAGAAGTAAATGCAGAGTCAAGCGAAACTACGGAGGATGTTCCATAGAATCGAGATCGGCTATTGGCGCAATGCATGCATTGCGTACATGCATTGGCTGTCGCCAGATCCGACAGGAATCCGAACTTTTTCGGATAGTTCGAGGAAGTGATGAGAGTTTAGAAATAGGTCGTACTTTGCCTGGTCGAGGTGCGTGGTTGTGCGCAGGATCAGTGTCTTGTATTGACCTTGCCAGCAAGCGGAAGGCATTTACTCGGGCATTTCGAGGCCATGTGAGGCAAGAGACCATAGAATCGCTTCGTGCGGAGATAGCTGAACGTGCGAGGATAGAGAGCGCCACGCCGATCACGGTTGTGGCGACTGAGTAGGGAAAAAAGGGGCGTTAAGCAACTTGGCAGCAAAAATCCGGGTCTACGAGCTCGCTCGCGAACTTGGGCTCACCAACATAGAGACACTTGAATTGTGCGAAGCACTGGGAATTGGCGTCAAGAGCCATTCTTCAGGCATCGTCGAGGCCCAAGCCGACCGCGTCCGCCGTAAGGCCGATTCTTTGGGCATACGACGCGAGGTTCAACCAGAAGAGCCGGAGCCTGTAAAAAAAGCAACAGCGAAAAAAGCTGCTCCCGCCAAGAAGGTTGCTTCACCCAGTGACGTCGAACCCGCTGACGAAATCGAACCAGCCAAGAAAGCTGCACCCGCCAAGAAAGCTGCTCCCGTTAAGAAAGCGGCTTTAGCAAGCGAAGCAGCTCCCGCCAAGGAAGCAGCTCCCGCCAAGAAACCAGCTCCAGCTAAGAAGGCGGACCTTCAGACCAATGAAGGTGCCGTTGAAGAAACCATCGTTTTGTCGGACGAAAAAATTGAGGTAGCTGCTGCACCTGAATCTGCACCTCTTAAAGAACCACCAGCAGCACTCTCACCGGCGGCTGCATCGTCGCCATCTTCGCCAACGCAAGTGAAGTCAGTCCCTGTTCCTGTCGCTAAGTCCAGCCCAGATCCCGTGGTCGCAGCCCCTCTTGTTGCACCAGCGAGTACTTCACCTTCCATTACCCCGTCAGCAACCCCTGCGACACCCGGTGATTCATCTGCTCCAGGTGAACGACCAACGCCTCCACCACCTGGTTTTATGCGTGGCCCTGGAGGCAAGCTAATACCTCCACCTCCAGGTGGACCACCGCGTTCAGCGACGGGCAAGCCAATCCCGCCTCCACCCGGTGGTGCGCCTCGAGAGGCTCAGCGTCCTGGGTCGACTTCGTCAAGTGCAGGTCCTCGTGGACCTGGCCGCGGTCCCTCATCACCTGGAGGGCGTCCTTCATCTCCTAGTACCAGCCGCCCAGGTATGGGCCGTCCTTCTGGCGGTCCAGGCGGCGGCGGTCCAGGCGGCGGCGGTCCTGGCGGCGGCGGTCCTGGTGGTCAGATGCTGCGCCCCGGACAAGTTCCAGGTGCAGGTGGCCGACCTGGTGGTCCTGGCAGGGGAGCCCCTGGCGGGCCTCGGCGCCGCAAGAGCGGAGGACGTCGACGTCGTAACCGTGAGGAGCTTCAGCCTCAGGGTTTGCCTGTCTACACTCCCGACAACGCGCCTATTCCCGAGGGCGAGATCATCATCGAGAGGGGCACCACGGCGAAAGAACTTGGGCCTAAGCTCAACCGATCAGCAGCTGACGTCGTTCGTTTTCTCTTGCAACAAGGCGAAATGATTACGGCAACGCAGACTTTGTCTGACGACATGATCGAACTGTTCGCTGCAGAAATCGGTGCGACGGTTCAACTCGTAAACCCTGGCGAGGCGCAAGAGGCATCGCTTCAGCAGCTCCTTGAGGTCCTTGATCAAGAAGACGAAGATGAGGCCCACCTAGCGCCGCGCCCGCCGGTTATTACTGTTATGGGTCACGTCGATCATGGCAAGACTTTGCTGCTCGACCGCATTCGTTCAGCCAATGTTGTCGCAGGCGAAGCCGGTGGCATAACTCAACACATTGGTGCATATCAAGTTGAGCGCGGCGGCAAGACCCTGACCTTCATTGACACTCCTGGTCACGAAGCTTTCACCTCAATGCGAGCACGAGGGGCCGATGTCACAGACATTGTTGTTCTCGTGGTTGCAGCCGATGACGGCGTCATGCCCACGACTCTCGAAGCGTTGGCCCATGCTCGCGCCGCTGAGGTTCCCATCATCGTGGCACTCAATAAGATTGATCGCGAAAACGCTGACCCCAATCGGGTCATGCAACAGCTTTCCGAGAATGGTCTTGTCCCTGAGCAATGGGGTGGAGACATCATAGTCGTCGAAATGTCAGCCTTGCAGAACCTAGGCGTAGACGATCTTCTTGACAATATATTGCTCATTGCCGAAGTGGAAGATATTCGAGCGAACCCAACTGGGCGAGCCTATGGGGCGGTGCTTGAGGCTCATCTTGATGTCGGTCGCGGACCAGTTGCGACTGTGTTGGTACAGCGAGGAACGCTCAAGGTCGGCGACCCAATGGTTGCGGGACCGGCTTGGGGCAAGGTTCGTGCGCTCATTGATGACACAGGTAAGTCCATAAAGACGGCTGGACCTTCAACGCCCGTGCAAGTGCTCGGCTTGTCTGAAGTCGCAGGGGCGGGCGATGAGTTTGTTGTTGCGCCTGATGACAAGACGGCTCGCCGTGTTGGCGATACCCGTGGCCAATATGCCCGCATTCGCGGCATTGCTGCTGATGCATCAGCGATTAGCAGCGGCGTCAAGCTTGAGGACATTTTTGAGCAGATACAAAAAGGTGAGGCGGCAACGCTCAACCTCGTGCTCAAGGCAGATGTAAATGGTTCGCTTGAAGCCCTGACTGAATCATTGCGCAAGCTGGAACGTGACGAAGTCAAGATCGCCTTTGTGCATCGTGCAGTGGGTGGAATCACCGAAAATGATGTGCAACTCGCGACCACGACTGCTTCGACCATCATTGGCTTTAACGTTCGTCCCGATCGCAAGGCCCGTGCGCTTGCAGAGTTCGAAAATGTCGAGGTTCGCACCTACGAAATTATTTATCAGGTGATCGAAGACATTCAGAGTGCAATGATCGGCCTTCTTGAACCTGAGTTCGAAGAAGTGGTTACCGGTGAAGCTGAAGTTCGTGAGATCTTCCGCGTTCCTCGCATTGGCGCTATTGCTGGTTGTTACGTTCTCAGTGGAACGGTCACTCGTGGTTCTAAGGTGCGTTTCCTTAGAGAGGGAACGATCATCTGGAAGGGTGCGGTCAATTCGCTCAAGAGGTTCAAGGACGACGCTCGCGAAGTCCAAACTGGCTTCGAGTGCGGTATTGGACTTTCTGACTTCCAAGACCTCAAGCCCGGTGACATCATCGAAACTTATTCAGATCGAGAGATCCCCCGAGTCTAAGGACCAGTGACTCGAGCCCCTAAGGACCAGTGACAAAACTACTTGAGCGGCGCTTACATGTTTAACCTTTGTGGTGTATTCACTTTCGGCCTTCGGCCGCGCAAGTAGTTTTGTCTCGGGTCCTAAGTCGCAGGTGAGGACGGGGTGTGTCATTCTCGACGAGATGCTGCATGGTTTTGTTCTTTGGGTTGAGGATCTAAATGGCTAGGCCCAGGGAGGGGCAAGGTAGCGCCCGTAAGTTCCCGCGCATGGCTCGGGTTAGTGAACTGTGCCGCGAGATCATTGCTGATGAGTTGGAGCGCATCGGCGACGACCGTCTGCCTTTGGTCACTGTTACCCACGTCGAGATCGATCCCGACCTGCGTCACGGGCGGGTGTTTTATTCATCACTTGGGCCGGGTGAGGAGCTGGTTAGCGAAGTTCTGCTCGAGCATCGTGCTGATTTGCAACGAGCCATTGCTCTACAAGCCCGATTGAAACGCACCCCTGAGCTTACTTTTCGAATTGACCCGGTAATCGTTTCGAGCGCTCGCATCGAAGAACTCATTCGAAACGAAGCTGACAAGCAGTCCGAACAGTCCGAACAGTCCGAACAGTGAGTCGAAAGTCAGCCTCTTCCGGAATCGATGGCTTGTGTGTCATAGATAAGCCACCAGGGTGGACTTCTCATGATGTGGTGGCAAGGGCCCGCAAGTTGCTGGGAACCTCAAAGGTGGGTCATGCCGGAACACTCGACCCAGGTGCTACTGGCGTACTGGTTCTTGGCGTTGGCCGTGCGACTCGTCTCATGCGCTTTTTTACGGAGTTGCCAAAGTCTTACGTTGGCGAAGTGGTTTTTGGTAGCCAGACTTCGACTTTGGACAACGAGGGAGAAGTGCACGCTACCTTTGACATGCATTCGCTAACGCTTGAGCAGACAAGACAGGCAGCGACTCAGTTTGTCGGAGACATCAAACAGATTCCTCCAATGGTTTCGGCGCTTAAGGTCGATGGACGTCGTCTCCACGAGCTTGCCCGAGAGGGCATCGAGGTAGAACGGATGGCTCGACCGGTCACGGTTTATTGCTTTGAGGTAACCGAATTGATATCGCCTGACGGTCCTGTCATGTCAATTGAAGTGGACTGCTCATCTGGCACTTATGTCCGCACACTGGCGGACGACTTGGGTCGTGCGCTTGGGGGAGGGGCACACCTGCGCAACCTCAGACGAACCGCAATCGGAGATTTTACACTCGATCGGGCGCAGAAAATTGGTGTGGACGAATGCGACGAATTGGTCGTTCTTTCGCCCTTGGCAGCCGTTTCTCACATGCCTCAAGTAATCGTCGACGATGAGGTTGCTGCACTGGTAGCAACTGGACGCTCGTTGGCATGTTCGGGTGAGTCAGTGGGGTTTGAGGGTGATGGCCCGTGGGCGGTTGTTAGCCAGCAGGGCAAGCTTCTAGCGGTTTATGAACGAGCTGGAGAACGCTCCAAGCCTGCGGTCGTGCTAGTCCAACCTGAAGACCTTAATGTCATGCCTTAACCAGACACACTTGAGCAAAAGGTAGCGTGAGGGCGTGGAAGTTATACGTGGAACTGAAGCATGTCCTCGTCCCGAGGAGGGCTGTGTCGTCACCATCGGATTCTTCGACGGAGTGCACCTTGGCCATCAGCTCGTTATAGGTGAGGTGCGTCGGCTAGCGGCCGAGCGCGGAGCTCGCACGGCGGTAGTTACTTTCGATCATCATCCTGCGGCAGTTGTTCGCCCTGAGTCAGCCCCACGTTTGCTTACGGATCTTGATCAACGTCTTGAGCTGCTTGCAGCATCTGGCGTTGATTACACCCTCGTTATTCCTTTCGACAAGGCACGTTCGCTCGAGACCGCCGAAGACTTCATAAACTCCGTGCTCGTTGATTGCTTAAGGGCACGAGCGGTTGTCGTTGGCGCAGATTTCCATTTTGGTCACGACCGCAGGGGCAACGTCGCCCTCATGACTGCAATGGGTGTCGA
>JBBSKG010000092.1:0-10519 GCA_038256565.1 Acidimicrobiales bacterium
CAAATCAAGATGAGCAGATTCCCATCATCGTCACTCTGCATGAAGTTGTCACTGCACCCACCCTTGAAAATCTCCTCAATATGGTCGGACCCTTTCAGGTGACCCATCGGTTTTCAGTTATCAACGGCTTTGCCGCCACCGCTACTCCTGCGCAAATAAAACTTCTTGCGAACATTCCTGGAGTTGCACAGGTCGAAGAAGACTCCCTGGTGCATACGACCAACGCCTCAGCTCAAACAAGCTTTGGCGTAACCAAGGCCCGCACAGATCTTCCAGGCCTGGACGGCAATGCCGATGGAAACGCTTCGCTCTATAGCAAAGATGATCTCGTAGCAGCTGTCATCGACACCGGCATCGACCCCAACCACCTCGACCTTAACGATGGCAAAGTAATCGCCTTTAAGGACTACGTCGGTGGCAAAACAGATCCATATGACGACAATGGGCATGGCACACATGTGGCAGCAACCATTGCGGGAGACGGCGAAGCTGGTGCTGGTGGTGTCAACCGAGGTGTTGCGCCTGGAGCAGCCCTGGTGGGCGTAAAGGTGCTCGATGTAAACGGCAGCGGGTCGATGGCGAACGTCACCGCTGCAATCGATTGGGTGGTAACCAACAAGGCGACCTATGGCATTGAAGCTATCAACCTCTCGCTTAGCACTAGCGGCTGCTCAAACGGTTCAGACGCAACTTCCCAAGCCGTAAACAACGCCAGTGCTGCTGGCATCGTTGTAGTGGTAGCTGCTGGAAATGCCGGGCCGGGCACATGCACGATAGCGTCGCCTGGGGCTGCTCAAAATGCCATCACGGTTGGAGCCATGGCCGACTTGGGTGTCGGTGGTTTCAGCCTCGCCAATTTCTCAAGCCGCGGCCCCACTGCAGATAACCGCATCAAGCCAGACGTCGTTGGCCCGGGAGTAGGCATCACCTCAGCTGACGCAGGCACGACCAATGGATATCTGACATATAGCGGTACAAGCATGGCTACTCCTTTCGTCGTCGGCACTGCTTTGTTGATGCGTGATATCTCTGCTGGGCTAACCCCTCAACAGGTAAAAGCTGCAATCACTTCATCGGCGATTGATTGGGGGCGCGGCGGCAATAACACGACAGCAGGCTCCACCGGAGCTGACATCGACTACGGCGCAGGCCGCCTAGATTCCTATGCCGCATTGGCAAGTGTCGGTGCAGCGTTGACCTCGCCACCAGCCGCCCCAGCACATAAACGATTTGATGGAAACCTCTCTGGCACAGGAGCCAAAACCGACATCACCTTGACGATCACTGATACTTCCTTCCCGCTTGCAGCAACACTGATCGAACCCAGCGTTACTGGACCAAGAGCCAGTGCCCCCGACTTTGACCTCATGCTCTTTGCGCCAAATGGTTCCCAGGTTGCAATCGCCGAAACCGACAAGCGCCAAGAGGCCATGAGCATCAACCCGGTAGCTGGAAACTATGTGCTTAGAGTCGTCTCTTATAACGGCTCAGGGCCCTGGTTTGTCGACGTGTCAGCGGGACTAGGCACTTCACCGCCTTTGCCTGCCTCGGTTTTACTGAAGCCAACATCTACGAAGGTCTTGACGGGTTCACTTGCTAGTGGAGGCCCCGCCCAACTCGCCGCTGATGACAACGCCTATGTATTAGTAAACTCAAATAAAGCATTCACCAGAACGGCCACGTGGCAAGCAGGCATTGCTGACGTTCCCCGCAACGCCACAAACTTAGATATCACCTACAAAGGCAAGAACTCACGCAATTGCACCCAGAAAATCCATCTCTGGCGCTGGTCTGACAGCACTTGGGTGCAGGTTGACTCCCGCACGGTAGGGGCTACCGAAGTGCTGATTGCCGACCTCACTCCCACTGGAGTGCTCTCCAACTATGTCAGTGGTTCAGGTGCCTCTGGTGAAGTCATAACCCGAGTTCAATGCAAGACCACCTCGGGCACGTTTGCCACAAGCGGCGACCTCCTCCAACTCACATACACAACGCCATAAGCACGCTTAAATCCTAACCCTTATGGTGTTGAAGGATCTGGTGTTGAAGGATCTGGTGTAGTTGGATCTGGCGGTGGCTCTGTTGTAGTCGTCGTTGTAGTTGTAGTTGGTGGCTCTGTTGTAGTCGTCGTTGGTGGCTCTGTTGTAGTTGTCGTGGGTGGATTAGTCGTGGTAGTGGTTGGCTTAACGGTAGTGATTGGAGTACCTGCATTTGGCTTCACCGTTGTGGTAGTCGAATTGGGCTTAGTGGTTGTAGTTGTCGACTTTCTCGGCGTAGCGGTGGTCGACTTTCCCCCTCCGCCCGAAGTTGTAGACGGAGAATCCGAAGAAGACGGCGAAGCTGTAATACCGGCAACAGAATCTTTGGTCGTCTTCTTTGAATCCTTGCTCTTGTTCTTGCTTGCAAGGGTGGTCGAGGTGGTTGCATCAGCCACTGTCACAACGGTGGTATCACCACTAACGGTTACGGGCACGGTTGTCGTGACCGACGTTGTTACCCCATTCTCAGCTATTGCCTTTAGCGTTACCGGCTCACCTTCTCGTGATGTGAGAAGACTGAAGTTCATGACCATGACACCAATGGCGACCAGGACGACCAGGACGACCAGGGCCATCAAGCCAGCTTTACCAGGACTTTTCATTCTCTCATTCCCCAATCTCATTACATTCTCCTGTCTAGTCCAGCCTGGCGTCTAGCATTACTAGAAGTAACGACCCGAAGTCCGAACAAGAGACTACTTGAAGTAACCGGTTTTCTTCACGCCACGTGATGTACAAGGATGACGGCACCATGAATCGACGCTTGATGTTTAGCTATCTGACTATCACCGCGTTTTTTCTGCTGGTCCTAGAAATTCCCCTCGGCATTTCATTTGCCAACGATGAGCGCAACCAAGTTAGTGATGGGCTCACGCGCGACGCCAAGGTGTTGGCCGCTCTTGTCAATAGTTCACTTGAGACTGGAAAAACAATCGATGCTGCAATCATCGATAATTACCAGATCGCCAGCGGAGCTCGGGTTCTAGTCGTTGATGAAAGTGGAATCAGCGTTGCTGATTCCAAAGATCCGATCGGGCGCAACTACGCACCGCAAAGCGAAATCGCTCTAGCTCTACGTGGCAAATTCAGTACCGGAAATAGTAAGTCACCAACAAATGAAGAACTCACCTATGTAGCTGCCCCAGTTGTCTCTGGTGAAGAAACGAAAGGCGCAGTACGAATCACTTTCGCCTCCTCAGAGATCAATGACCGTATTCGGGGAAGGTGGCTAACACTTGGCGCACTGGCCATAATCATGTTGGCGGCAGTCGCAGGAATTGGGTACTTGATCACCAGAATGCTTACTGGTCCGCTTGAAACCTTGCGTGCTGCAGGGTCAGCTTTCCTGGTAGGCGAGCGAGATATTAGAGTGCCACCTGGTGATTCACCGGGTTTAAACGAACTCGTCACAACATTTAACCAAATGGCCGATCACATCGAATCTCTTGAGGAGTCCCAATTCGATGCAATGGTCGCACTCGAACGGTCCTTTCTCGACAATGCCTCTGGTCAACTTCGTAGCCCTCTGACGAAACTGCGACGAAATCTCGCAAACCTTGAAGTCACAGTTATCCCAGAAGCTCGTGAAGAACTCAAGGCCGCAATTTCCCAAACCACCAGGCTGACCACCCTCGTCGGTCAACTTCTTGATCTGGCAACAATCGAAGCAACCGGAGCTGGAGATGCAGAAAATATCGAACTCGTCTCAGCAATCACAGAACGATGTGAGGCATGGCAATTAGCTGCCAACGAGCGCGGGGTGCGCCTTCGTGTTGACAGCGACGATCCATCCTGGTCTTGGGTAGCCCCTAACGCCCTTAACCAAATACTTGATAATCTTATTGCCAACGCCATCGAAGTTGCTCCTACCGGCACAGCGGTGACGATACGAACCGAAGCCCGGGCTGACTTTGTTGGAATTCATGTCATTGACCAGGGCCAAGGAATGAGCGAGGAAGAACGTAACCTTGCATTCGATCGTTTTTGGCAGGGACCAAATAGCGAGAGACGGGGGACGTCGGGGCTTGGGCTCACGATCGTTTCACAACTCGCCAAAGCCTCAAACGGAATAGCTGGCCTGTCACCTGTACCAGAGGGTGGCATAGACGCATGGGTTCAGCTGCCTCACCAGCGAGCCGATCTAGATGCTCAACAGATGAGTGAGAACTCTTAAGCCAGACTTATCGCCCTTTTAAATACCAGAAATTTCTGCATGACAAATATCACGTTTAAGGGTAATACTTGTCTTCATGATGAACGTCGAAGCAACCTTTGAAGCTCCATGCGAACCCGAGCTGATGTTTTCACTCATGGAAGACCTTGAAAACATCACGCCTTGGCTCGATCTGTTGGGTGGAGCCGAACGAACTACCGCAGATCCAAGCGATGTGGGGCCAGCTTGGGATGCAACCTTTGCCATAAAGCTGGGACCGCTCACTAAAACCAAAGACGTCCGTCTCGTGCAGATTGTGCATGAGCCATACGAGAAAGTGGTTTACGAGCGCCATGAATTACCGATCGAAGGCAAGGATGCTTCCCAAATAGCTATGTGGCGGCTCACCATGAAGGTCTCTCCTACCGATACTGGCAGCCTTCTCTATGTCCACGTTTTCTATGGGGCCGAAGCTCTGGGTGACATGGCTGAAGGCATCTTGACCAAAGAGTTGAACAAGGCTCGCCCTGCTCTGCTCGCAGAAATAAAGAAGCGCGTGATCGTCTCCTAAGGACCCGAGACAAAACTACTTGTGCGGCCGAAGGCCGAAAGTGAATACACCACAAAGGTTAAACATGTAAGCGCCGCGCAAGTAGTTTTGTCACTGGTCCTAAGGACGACCAACATCACATTCGTTCTGGCACTAGAGTCACTTCTTGACGGAACGCGGGAGCCCAACCGGGCTGAGAGGGCAACAATGTTGTCGACCGCTTGAACCTGCTCCGGTTAATACCGGCGAAGGGAGCACCTGATGGATCTACCCACCAACCAAGACATTCGTACGCAACGAACCGAGGCCATAGCTGGCGTTATCACACCCGAAATGAAACGGGTTGCCGAACGTGAAGGGCTCACGCCCGAGATAATTCGAGACGAAGTTGCACGTGGCCGACTCGTCATTCCCGCCAATGTCGTGCACCTGGGCCAAACACTTGATCCAATGGGCATAGGCACTGTCGCCACGGTCAAAGTCAACGCCAACATCGGCTCATCGCCTGGAGTGTCCGATGTTCCTGGTGAAGTCCATAAGCTCAAAACCTCTGAGCAATACGGGGCCGACACCGTCATGGACCTCTCCACTGGTCAAGACATTGATGAAACCCGAGTGGCCATAATCAACGCTGCAACCGTGCCCATTGGCACCGTTCCCATCTATCAGGCGATTAATCGCGCACCTTCCATTGATGAGTTGACCATCGATCACCTGTTGGCCGAGATCGAACACCAGGCTCAACAAGGTGTCGACTACATGACTATTCATGCAGGTATTCGCCTTGAGCACTTGCCGCTTTGTCAACACCGCATCACTGGCATCGTCAGTCGTGGCGGGGGCATTCTCGCTCGCTGGATGGTTGCCAACCGTGCAGAGAACCCGCTCTATACGCATTTCGATGCGGTCTGCGAAATTCTCGCTCGCTATGACGTAACCATTTCACTTGGCGACTCGTTGCGCCCAGGCTGTCTCGCCGATGCCTCAGACGAAGCGCAGTTCGCTGAACTTCGCACGCTGGGAGACCTGACACTTCGTGCATGGGAGTTCGGCGTGCAGGTCATGGTTGAAGGCCCCGGTCATGTGCCGATGAACCAGATTGAAGACAACGTGCGCAAGCAACAAGAGTGGTGCCACGAAGCGCCTTTCTACACACTTGGTCCACTAGTCATTGACATCTCCCCCGGCTATGACCACATCTCTTCTGCGATCGGCGCAGCCATGATTGGCTGGCATGGCGCTTCGATGCTTTGTTACGTGACGCCTAAAGAACACCTTGGCCTTCCAACAGCCGAAGACGTAAAGCAGGGCCTCATGGCTTACAAGATCGCAGCACATGCTGCCGACGTAGCTCGAGAACGGCCGGGAGCGCGTGATCGTGACGACGAACTAAGTAAGGCTCGCTTTGATTTCGATTGGAACCGTCAGTTCGAGTTGTCACTCGACCCAGAGACGGCCCGCTCGTATCACGATGAGACGCTCGGTCACGACTATTACAAGTCAGCTGAGTTCTGCACAATGTGTGGACCAAAGTGGTGTCCAATGCACAACTTCCGAAACATCGACTGGGAAGAGATTTCCCTCGTCGTCAAAGAGGTAGACGCCGCAACGCCGTGATTCTTTAAATGGCGCGATCTATCAAACTCCGCCCATGGCAAAGGGACGCGCTCGACCGTCTTGAGGCCACATCAGGGCCAAACTTTCTTGCCGTCGCCACACCAGGAGCTGGTAAAACGACATTTGCTTTGACGGCTGCTTGTCAAAATCTCGCTGCAAACCCTCGAAGGCGCCTTGTCGTGGTGGTGCCTACACAACACCTCAAGGTGCAGTGGGCTAGTGCCGCAAACGCATTTGGCCTACACCTTGACCCATCATGGTCAGCCGCCGATGGACGCCTGCCAAGCGACATGCACGGTGTCATCACTACCTACCAACAAGTGGCCTCGTCTGCTCCCATTCTGCGCGGACTAGCAAGTGATGCGTTCGTGATCTTCGACGAAATTCACCACGCAGCAGATGACCGAGCCTGGGGAGACAGCATTCGCTATGCCTTTGAGCCAGCTGCACAACGCCTCTCACTTTCAGGCACGCCATTTCGATCAGACACCCAAGCCATTCCTTTTATCGACTATCACCTTGATGAAGCTCGTCCCGACTACTCCTATGGCTATCGAGAAGCTTTGGCCGATGGCGGTGTTGTGCGTCCGGTCTATTTTCCCCAAATCAATGGCCACATGGAATGGATGGGCCCCGATGGCTCTTTACATTCGCATAGTTTCGAAGATTCGCTCGACTCCACCCATGCGAGTCAACGTTTGCGTGCCGCTCTCTCAATAGAAGGTGAATGGCTCCCTGCGGTTTTGGCCCAAGCACATCAACGTCTATGTGAAGTACGCGTCGAACATGACAATGCAGGTGGACTCATAATCGCTATGGATCAAGAGCACGCTCGCGCCATAGCCACTCTTTTAGAACGTCGCTACGGCATACGGGTAACTGTCGCAGTATCAGATGACCCTGCCGCATCAAGCCATATCGCCCGCTTCGCAGCAGGAACCGACCCATGGATCGTCGCCGTCCGCATGATTTCTGAAGGGGTCGACATTCCCCGTTTGCGGGTGGGCGTCTTTGCGACCAACACCACCACCGAACTGTTCTTTCGCCAAGCAGTTGGGCGCTTAGTGCGCTGGACAAAAGGTTTGCGTCGTCAAGACGCTTACCTGTTTATTCCCGACGACAGTCGACTCGTTCGCAAGGCCAACGAGATCGCCCTCGAGCGCAATCACAGCTTGGCCAAGGTGGCTAGACCCGAAGGCGAAGGAGAAGGCTTCGCAGATGCCTTGGACTTACTAGACGATCGTGACGCATTAGCGAACCAAGGAGACGACCCACAACTCTCGTTGTTCAGCGTTATCTCTGCCGTTGCTGTAGGTGCTCCACGAGTCGCTCAGCCCACACTTGGTTTCATTGGCGACGGTGAATCCCATGATGACGATGAGTCGCTGACCATCACGCTTGCGCCACTCCCCCAACTTGCTGGCGACCGATCTATGCACGGTGGTGATTCTGGTGACACGCTCATTGCGACCCGTCGTGAGAACAAACAAGAGTTGCGCAACGCCAACAATGACCGAGTGAGAGCAATAGCGAGAATCACTGGATGGTCACATGCGCAGGTCAATGGAGAATTGAATCGCCTAACTGGGCTGAACAAGGTTACTGAAGCAACATTGACCCAACTTGAAACTCGACTGCGCCACGCTGGGCGTTGGCTATCTCGACTCTAAAACACAGGGAACTTCACCACCAGCTAGCGTGCGGTTATGGCTAACAGCATCTCGATGTCAAACATAAAGGCCAGCACCTTGGTCAAGATTGCTGTCATCACCGTCATCGGTTTCATTTTTTTGGTAATGGTCCTGGGAGCGTTTGCGGCGACGCCAGTCGACAAGATTGGGCTTCATTATTCCGGTGGCCCAATTGAGGGAATCAAGTTTCAAAAAATTGTTGAACCGGGTTCGGGCACCCGCTTTCTGGGACTACAAGACAACTTGATAGAACTACCTGTAACGCAGCGCGACTACATCGTGAGCCTTAATGAAAACGAGGGCGATCTCCGTGCATCTGACTCAATACTCGCCCCTGCTCGTGGCGGAGTTGATATGCAATTTGAGATTACCGCTTACTTCACGCTCAACACCAACCCCCAGATTGTAAGAAAGTTTTATGAACGGGTATGCGTAAAGTTCGCCTGCGATACCGAAGCGGGTTGGGATGTGATGTTGAACAACAACTTCCGCAAACCCATTGAACAAGCAATTCAACAACGAGTCCGCGAACACACAGTTAATGAGTTATTTGCAGGTGAAGCCTCAGTCGAAACGGGTACTACTCCCGACGAAGCCGAATCACTCCTGGTCGCAATCCAAAATGAGATTGCTGCTGACCTGAAAGAAAATGTGAATCACATTCTCGGTGGAAACTACTTCTGCGGGCCAACCTTCGATCGCACTAAGCCTGATGTTTGTCCAGACTTCGTGTTCCAAATCATCTCAGCCACACCTACCAACGAAGCCGTTCGAAATGCCTTTGCGCAAAATGCCGCCAGCCGCCAAGCCATTCTCACAGCCCAAAACAATGCACAGGCTGAAGTCGCAAAAGCGGAAGGTCGCCGCCAATCACAAGAAGCCCTCAACAACCTCTACCAAGACCCCAACTACATCGCTTATCTAAACGCGTTGGCCATACAAGAGTGTGCCTCCAACTCGAACTGCACCCTCGTGGTCAACCCGGGTGCCACAAACGTAAACGTCACACCCCGTTAGGGCCTGAGATGAAACAACTTGGGCGGCCAAAGGCCGAATTGTGCGCCCCACCAAGGAAAACTTGTGATGTGCCGCGCAAGTTGTTTCATTACGGGTCCTTCGGGCGGCTAAGGCTTACATGCAACTAGCTCTTAAGACCAAAGCTGAAGCCGCCATTGGTTTTATGCCTCCCGATGAAGGGCTTGGCCTATATGAGGCTGGCATTGCCGCATGCAAGGCTGTGCCAGGAGCACCTTTAGTTGAGATTGGTAGTTACTGCGGAAAGTCTTCGCTCTATCTAGGTGGCGCAGCACGTGAAGGTGAAACGACGCTGTTTGCTGTCGATCACCATCGCGGTTCGGAAGAAAACCAGCCCGGGTGGCAGTGGCATGACCCGACCCTTGTTGACGAAACTGTCGGCTTAATCGACACGCTGCCCACCTTTCGCCGAACAATCATTGATGCTGGTCTAGAGCAACATGTGATTGCTGTCGTAGGAGACTCGCCCACCGTAGCGAAGCACTGGTCAACCCCTTGTGCGTTGGTGTTTATCGATGGAGGCCATGGCAACGAGCCAGCGCATCGTGACCTCGAAATGTGGGCACCTCAAATAGCTCCAGGCGGACTGCTTGCCATTCATGATGTCTTTCCCAACCCAACAGACGGTGGCCGCCCGCCTTATGAGATCTACCTACGAGCGCTTGAGAATGGTTTCGAAGAAGTATCAGCCACCGGCTCTCTGCGAATTTTATGCCGTGTGGGTGACGTGTCGAAGTTGAGCTGATGTTTCGACGACAATCAAACAGTCCGGCTTCGAACAGTCCAACTTCAAGTAGCCCGGCTGCACCTCGCTTAAGGTCAGCGCCCGTTCCTTCAGCATCAGCACCCGATGCTTTGTCGGCGGCTCAACCAACACCGTTGCCTGGTATCGACCCAGCTGGCTACACCGCCGAAGCTGAGCGCTTCGCAGCAACGATGTCTAACAAATCGCCGACTCTGTACCTCGACTTCACGATCGAAAGCATTGATCGCCTTGATACTTTCATGGCCAAGATGACCGCATTACCAAGTGACGGTTATGCCTTGGGCCTTGGCTGTTACCTAGGCGAAGTAATCAGACGCAACCAAGGTGGCACCTGGCTAGCCGACGGCACCCTTACAAACGTCGGCAATCTCGCCGAGATCTTCCCCCTGCAACGAGCCCGGTCCCGCTGGGAACGAACCGACTCGCAAGAACCTCCTGAACTTCTTCATGACTACCTAAAAGCTGTGTTGAACTCCGCCACTAACAAGTAGTCACTATCAACAGCTAGCCATTTAATGGTCCCAGTGCATAGTCCAGTTGACCACCAAATGGGGTCCCGTCAATCACAACTTGTAGTTCTGGTGCGTGTCAAGGGTTTTGAGACCACCGGTTCACCGGCGGGTGCCGGCTCCCACACCGTATGCGTCTACGGTCTCGGCTACCTCGGGC
>JBBSKG010000093.1:0-10325 GCA_038256565.1 Acidimicrobiales bacterium
GACCGACTTCTACGGTGCCGGCCTGCATACCGGCCCCTACTTCAGGGGACAGCTCGAGCGGTCACTGCCCATGCTCACCCAGGCACTAGCGGAGGACCGGCCCGTGCCCACCGCCTTCCGCTATCGCAGCGGCGAGCCGACCTTTTCCGTCTGGGGATGGAACGTGAAGACAAGTTGGAACGAACCCACCTTCACCGACATGGCCGTTGACGGGAACAACCTCCGACTCGCCGGCAAGGGCGAGGTGACCGTGACGACCCCCCCACGGTTCCAGCCGGGAACTACCTACAAGATCGGCAACCGACGCATCCACCGCCAGGCCGTGGCCGATGCCGACGGCAGGTTGCGCTTCACGCTCGATCTCGCCAACACAAGCCGTGATTATCACCAGCGGCTGCGGGACCGTGCGGGTAAGCGTCCCCGCTGGGGCGTGTCCGTCATGATCTCTCCGACGTAAAGGCACAGGGCATAAGGGCTCCCGCTCCGCGAGAATAGGCGTCAGGCGGAAAGGCGTCAGGAGGCCGCGTCGACCGGGGCGTGTTTCTCCAGAAACTGGACCACCGCGTCGGTGAAGACATCGTTGCGATCGCCGGCGACCATGTGGCCAGCGTCTGCGACGTCGACGAATTCGGCGTGAGGGGCGGCCATCAGAAACTCGGCTACTCCTTCTTCGCTAACGACATCGCTCATCCGGCCACGCACCAACAAGGTCGGGATCGTCAGCGCATGCGCTGCGTCGAGCAGGCGGGTCGGACGGTTCGCGTTGGATGCGTGACGCTCGGGCGAGAGGAATGCCGGGTCCCAGTGCCAGCGATAACGACCATCTTCGCCGAGGCGCAGGTTCTTGCTCAGCCCGCTCAGGTCCTTGGGGCGGGGGCGATGAGGCATGTAATTCGAGACCAGATCGGCGACCTCTTCGAGGCTCTCGAAGCCATCGGGCATGGCGGTCATGAACGCCAGGATCCGCATGACGCCTTCGGGCTCCAACGTGGGAGCGACATCGACGAGGATCAGCGACGAGATGGCCAGCTCATCGAACACCTGCTCTCCGGCAGCCAAAAGGGCGGTCATGCCACCCATCGATGCGCCGGCAACGGCAGGGGGTGTCTCAAAGGAGGCGGCCACGACCAACAGGTCGGCCATGAAGGCATCCATGGAGTAGTCCCCATCGGGTGCCCAGTCGCTTTCGCCATGGCCCCTCAGGTCCAACGTCAGAGCGCGAAAACCTGCCTGGGCCAACCGCACAGCCGTGCCACCCCAGGCATGGCGTGTCTGTCCGCCGCCGTGCAGCAGGACAACCGGAGGGGCGTCCTTGTCCCCGTAAGCGTCCGCCCGCAGAGCGACGCCGCCTTGGCCGGTGAAAAGCACGGTCTGAGGTTCTTGGCTCATACAACCAACTGTAGGGGAACCCAGCACTCCAGCGCACTATGGAGCCGCCAGCACCTCGGGTATCCAAGTCATAAGACGGTCGCGCAAAGCAGCGCTCGACTGAGTCAAGAGATGGCCCGTTCCCGGCAGAACTACCAGCTCACCGGTACCGCCAGCCAACTGGAGGACGACCTCGCTGGCTTCCACTGGCAGCAACTCGTCGGCGTCGCCGTGGAACATCAGCAGTGACCGCCCGGCCAGGTGCTCAGCAACCTCACAGCCAGCAGACTGGGTAGCCAACGTAACGACTCCGACCACGACCTCGGGCAGGAACGCTCCAACTCGGACAGCTATCGCTCCCCCAAAGGAATGTCCCATGGTCACCATGCGCTGCCCGCCCTGGCGAGCCGAAACCTCGGCAGCGGCGGCCACGTCAAGTGTGCAGGCGGCCAGATCGTTTGGCTTGCGATAGCCAATGCGCAACATGGCGATGTCATGCTCGACTAGGGCTTCGCCCAAATCGTGATAAAGCCCGTCGGCTGGGCCCAACAGGCCACCCATGGCTCCCCCACAGGCAATAACCATCTGCTCGGCGTCGTGCGCCCCATGCCACAACACCGTGAGCAGTCCTTCCATGGTGAACATCTCGAGGTGGTGGAGCGTCTCGGTCACCTCGACCTGCTGGGTGACAAGCACTCCAAGGCGCTCCAGCGGCGTACGGATGTCGGGCTCTGCGCTCACAATCCGAACATCGAACCGAGGCCGAATCGGTGTCCTGCGGTCAGTCCTCCATCGACGAGCAGCACATGTCCGGTGATGAACGCAACCTTCTTGTCCAAACGCATATGCTTCACCCCTGTTTATCGTCCGATTCACGTGCAGGGCATCATCGACAACACTGCGCCCGGCCGTCAAGCATCAGTCGGCGGGACCATGCTAGGTGATGCTGCGACACATCTTCCCAGCGTAGAACGAACACTGCCCCATGACTCGGCATGTGTCGAGTCATGGGGCAGTAAACGAACTCAGACAAATCAACGCAGGCGAATTCGCACTTCTTCCTGATCGGTGTCGCTCAGGAACCCATGATGCGGGTTAAACTGGTTTGCGGAGATCCGTGCGTACGCCTTCCCAGCCCGAAATGCCAGTCGGCTTGCCGTGATCGGCACCCTCACGACATGTGCCTTGTCATCGCACTGTGCCGTCGCGTTTCCGTAACCCGTCCGTGCCACCGAAATAACCGTCTGGGTCAGATCACCGTAGAGCTCGGCATCGGGGCCCGCAGAGCACACAATACTCACCGGGACGTGAACCACTGCTCCATTCGCAGACCTGATGACGGGGCCTTCGATCTCGATCTCCATGCTGGCCATGACCGGCGAATGGCCAGCGACTGGGGAATGTCCTGCAACCGGGGAATGGTCAGCCACTGGGGAATGTCCCGCAATGACAGGCGATGCGGCGGCCATAACCGCCAAGCCCGTCCCGCCGAGCAGCGCCGCCACGGGCCGCGCCCAGCGTCGCCCGCGGCCAAGGTAATCTGCCAAAATATCAGTGTGTTGCATGATCGCTCCCAAATCGGTCGAATAAATCTTTGGCACAGGAAAGGTGATCCTGTTCCCGAACCTACGCGCAGAGGTCATGAATCATTGCAATCCAGAAACCCAGCGACCCCAAAACGGGGCCGGGCAAACCCTAACGTCCGTTTTCACGATCGGTCAAGCAGTTTGTCCTCACGTCACCAATCGCGACCCGGCGACTGAGCACTTTGGGTCAGGCGTTGCGACAACCAAGCACGACATTGGAACCACTGCCTTGGTTGATGCCATAGGCACACACGAGGTGTGAGCCGGGGCCAACAGCCAAGGTGGCATCGAAGCCATGGCTCTCGCCGTAGCCCGGAAAGGTTGTCGCTATGTCGAGACGATTCACATCGGCGTCGATGAAACCGGCGAAGGCGCCGTCGACATAGAAGTGCACCTTGACGCTTTGTGCGACGTTGGGGTCAAGTGCCCAACCTGCGACACGAAGAGCGCCGTTGTTGATCGATGCAACATCGAATGAACCAATGGGGTCGGGGTTGACAAGCACCCAACGACAACCGATCAACGAGTTGAAGCCAGGCCCATGGTTCATGCCATAGGCACACACGGTGTGGAAACCACCAGGCACGGCAATCGTTGCATCGAAGCCGTGGCTATCGCCATAGCCCGGAAAGGCAGTCGCTATGTCGGGACGATTAGCATCGGCGTCGAGGATGCCAGCAAGGGTGCCGTCTACATAGACGTGCACTTCTACGCTTTGTGCGGTGTTGGGATCAAGTGCCCAACCGCCCACACGCGTGCCACCTGGTGTCATAGTGGCAACATCGAATGAACCGATCGGATCTACGCCAAGGGCGAGAGATCGACAACCGATCAAGACGTTGTTTCCCAGACCCTGGTTGAGGCCATAGGCACACACGCTGTGTGCGCCGGGGCCAACCGAGAGCACGCTGTCAAAGCCGTGTGCATTGCCGTAGCCAAAGGCTGCTCCGATGTCGGGGCGTTCGACATCGGAGCTTAAGCCAGCCACGAAGGAGCCATCAATGTACACATGCATGCCGATGGGACTGGTGACATCAGGGTCAAGTACCCAACCGCCCACACGCAAACCACCTGGTGCCATGGCAATAACATCAAACGATCCGATCGGATCAGGCGTTGGGGAAGACTGCCTTTGGGGCAACCGGTGGCGGGGACGCCACGGGCGCAACCGTGGTTGGCGGGGACGCCACGGGCGCAACCGTGGTCGGCGGGGACGCCACGGGCGCAACCGTGGTCGGCGGGGACGCCACGGGCGCAACCGTGGTCGGCGGGGCCGTCGTGGTGGTCGTGACAGGGGGAGAAACGGTGGTCGGAGGTGACTGATCCGCCACAGGTGATTGATCAGCGACCGGTGACTGATCAGCTACGGGCGAATGCAGTGCAACCAAGGGCGATGTCGTGGCGACAAGGGCCAAGATCGCCCCACCAATCAGAGCGGCAGTGGGACGCACCCAGCGTAGCGGGAACCGAATGTCGTTCGTCCGTCCTTCAACCTGTTCCATGCGAACCTTCCGTCTCGATAAAATCGTCATCGCGTTGGTGATCCAAGGGCCAACTGACACCCACCAAGACGGCAGCGACCAATGGAATCGCCGGGATGTGCCAGAGAAAATCAAATCCGCTCTGAACACCCAGCGCCAGGAGCGCAGCGCCAACCCCAGATGCAATATTCAACGGAAGTAATCCGGAACCCTTCTTGACACCGCCGACGACTGCCAAGAGCATTAAAAACAGGAGAAACACACCCACCATGCCCAGCTCGACAGCCACCTGGAGGTACTCGTTGTGCACAAATCTTGCCTCCACGAACTTACCGTTTCCCTGGTAATACCGCAGGCGGCCATTGCCCGGACCTGCCCCGGTCCAGGGATCCTCACGAAGACTCTCCATGGCTGCGCCCAACATCTCCGTTCGATCAGTTGACGCGAAGGAAAGGCGGGCGTCAGTCAAACGATCGAGCGTCTCACCGCCCACGCCTCCCGCCATGGCCACACCAAGCACGAGCACAGCAACGCACCACGCCGCAGAGAGGCGGGCGGGCGACCATGACGCAACCCCAAGTGTGACGGCCAAGCCAACGAGCAGTCCCGCGACCGCAAGCACCGGTCGGGCCACGCTCGTCTCGGGAAAAGACGGACCGAGACTCACCAGGGCGACCGCTGCGCCCATCGCCGCTGGCACCATGACCGAAAAAATCGCCTTCCAACCACATCGCCACAAAACAACAAGACCTCCACAGCCAAAAGCAATGATGCCTGCACGGCTCAACGTCGCGCCGAGTCCGACCAGGAGGACGACAAGGCCGAGCATCCACACCACACGACCACGTCCGACCATTGCGGTTGTGCGGGAAAGAGCCAGTAGCGCCATCGGGCACACCAGGCCTGCTGCGGCGTTGGCATAGGTGAGCGTGGTCGATGCTCGCCACAACCCCTGGCCAGGAAGGGCCAGCTGCGTAACATGGAAAGTGACACCCCACCAACCACTGAAGGCGACGGCCACACCAAGTGCCACCACTGCCCCGAGCAAGGAAACTCGTTCGTCAAAACCCATCGAGGCGACAATCACGACGACAGCCACAACAGCACCAACCAGATAGGCAATACCTGCTCCGTCACCAACCTTGTCGCCTGCAAGTAGAGCCCATGCAGCCAAAGCTCCTCCCGTCATTAGCAATGACCACGGGATCACCAGTGAGTGGAGCTTCAGAACGGTCATGGCAACAGCGACAATCAAGGGCAGCGCTATCAGACGCTGATCGGCGGGATAGAACGCTCCCTGAGCGGTGACCGCAGCCGCCAAGGCAACAAGAAGCGCTAACGCAGGCCCTCGGAGCACGCCACTTCCGCTGAGGTCACTACCTAAGCTTTGCAACCTCCCGGTCAGAGCTCCTCATCAATCGTTGTACCCGGGGTCCGAAGGCCAGTTCGGCTGGAAGAGAGGTGCCACTGCGCTCACAATCCGAACATCGAACCGAGGCCGAATCGGTGTCCTGCGGTCAGTCCTCCATCGACGAGCAGCGCATGTCCGGTGATGAACGAGGCATCATCTGATGCCAAGAAAGCAGCCGCTGCAGCGACTTCTTCCGGCCTGCCGAAACGCCCGAGCAAGTGCGCATCAGCAATCTTTTCGGCAATGGCCTCGAGACCGGGCGAACGCAACATGGCGGTCATCGGGGTCTCGATGAAACCCGGGCATAAACAGTTTGAGCGAATGCCGATACGCCCGTAATCCACCGCGATTTGGCGGGTCAACAACACAACCCCACCTTTCGATGCGTTATACGCACTTGCTACATCCATACCCTCGACGCCTTCGATGCTGGCGAGATTGATGATGCTTCCCGAACGCTGTTCAAGCATGGCCGAGGCAATCACATGCTTGGTCACCAGAAATGTGCCTTTTAGGTTGATATCAACCACGCGGTCCCACTCGTCTTGTTCGAGTACATGGATAGGCGCACCCCCAGCCACACCAGCAGCGTTTACCAGAATATCGATACGGCCTCGCTCGGCCACCGTGGCCTGAACTGCCGCCAGAACCCCTTGCTCGTCTCGCACGTCACCGGCATGAAAGCCAGCTAGTTGGCCCTCGCCGCCGTTTGGCGCTTCACCAAGGTCGAAACCAACAACGACGGCTCCCTCGTCGGCAAATCGCTGAGCGCAAGCGGCCCCAATTCCAGATGATGCCCCTGTAATAAACGCGACCTTATTGTTTAAACGCATGTGCTCCACCCCTGTTCAATTTTGATACGTGTTCAATTTTGATGCGTATTGAATTTTGGTACGGGTTGGCATCATCGACAACGATGAGCCTGGCCGTCAAGCATCGGCAACAAGAAATGCTTTGATTGCTTGATTTACCTCCTCAGCGTGAGTCTCATGCACCATATGGCCACCACCCTCGATCATCACCAGCCTTGCACCAAGTTTGCGTTCCAAATAGGAACAACCCCCGTGATAGCGCTTGTCACGTTCACCCACTATCAACAACGTCGGTGCCTTGATCGAAGCCAAGCCGTCCATAACCAGGGCATCGGGCTGCTCGGCAATGCCTGCTACATAACCTGGAAGATCAAACGAGGCTGCCATCTTCTCCATGCCAGCATTCCACTGATCTCTTGCCTCAGGGTCACGAAACCCAGGGCCGGTCGCGATGAGTACCAATGTCTTAACCAACGAGGGCTGGGTGATAGCAAGAGCCATAGACAAATAGCCACCAAGTGAATGTCCAATCAAAACTGCTGGTACCCCTGAAGCTGCTCCCAGCACGACATCAGCCAAATCACGCAATGCGGCGTCTCGGCTGTAACAGTTCGGATCTTCCGGGCGCTCGGAGCTTCCGTGGCCCCGCAAATCCCAACTCGTCACCTCAAAATGCTGGCTAAAAACGGGAACTTGTCCCGCCCAAGTTTTCGATGATGACCCCACTCCATGAGTGGCGACCAGGGGCGGGCCTACCCCCGTGCGTTCACAGTGGAGTTTGGCTGGACAAGGTAATTTCGACTGCATGCTTTCATCTGATCACATATAGGCACCGAGTTGCTGATGAGAAGAGAAGCTAGGCGATAAGCCCCCGCCACGAAACAACTTGCGCTGCACTTTAAAAGTTTCCCTTGGTGGGAATCATAATTCGGCCTCCGGCCGCGCGAGTTGTTTCATGGCGGGCAGTAAGAACTATTGACAATAAGACAAATAATCGTTATCGTCTCTATGTATGGCATCTGTTATTGCAGCCTCCATGACATCTGGCACTAACACCGCCTCAAATAGTGAACTCGATGCCCGCATTCTCAATGCGTGTCTGCGCTGCATTGAACGCTGGGGAATCAACAAGACCAGCCTTGAAGACGTCGCCCGAGAAGCTGGGTGTAGCCGAGCCACCGTCTACCGGCTCTTTCCAGGAGGCAAAGACAGCCTCATTCAAGCTGTCGCCGACTCCGAAGCTTCCACTTTCTTCGCAGCACTGAGTGATGACCTCAAACACGCCACGACCCTTGAAGATCATCTCGTCCTAGGTGTTGGCCACGCACTTCGACGCCTCATCGGACACCCTGCCCTTCAGGCCCTTTTAACCTACGAGCCTGATGCACCCGCTGCCCACCTAGTCGCTCCTTCGATGGACGGCCTGGTTCGCCCAGGAACAGTGTTCACCGCAGCACAACTCGCTCCCTGGTTCGATCGAGCGCCAGCACTTGAAGCTGCCGAGCGTGTAGTTCGCATCGTCTTGTCTTATGCATCATGTCCATCAGATCGTCTTGACCCCCACGATGAAGAGTCAGTACGTCATCTCGTAGACACCTTTGTAATGCCAAGCATCATGACCCTCGCACGACAATCAGTACCAACTTGACTACAACCAACAGACACAACTAGCAAGAACGTCTAATTAAACCAAGGGAGAGCACCATGGCAACAAATCAAGAGTTAATCGGCAGAGATGAAGTCAACGACCTCGACGCCATTCTTTCAATCAGCAATAAAGATGTAGATGCTGTTGTTCACGAAGTGCGCAGCAACTACGACACGATCTTCACCTGGGACTACGACAAGGGTCAGCGTCCCAAGCTCAACCGTTTGTATGAGAAGGCAAAGAACTCCATGTGGAACGGTGAAACCGATCTTCCTTGGGAGACCGAAATCGATCAAGAAGCGCTTTCCGCACTGCAGATGCAGTCATTTGGCCTTCAGCAGATGGACCTTGCAGGTAGCCCGTTTGAGAAGTGGGGCGATAAAGAGTTCTTACAGATGGGCATCGAAAGCCAGGCTTGGGCACTTAGCCAGTTCATGCATGGTGAGCAGGGCGCTCTTATCTGTACCGCTCGCATCATCGAGAACGTGCCATGGATCGACGCCAAGTACTACGCCGCTACCCAGGCCATGGACGAAGCTCGCCATGTTGAAGTCTTCGCAAAGTACCTTGACAAGCTCGACAACTACTACCCCGTCAACGCTCATCTTGGCATGTTGCTAGACGACATCATTGCCGATGACCGCTGGGACATCACCTACCTCGGTATGCAGATCATGGTTGAGGGTCTTGCCCTTGCAGCCTTTGGTTTCATGCATCAAATGACCACCGAGCCACTACTCAAGCAGCTTCTTCGTTATGTCATGAGCGACGAGGCCCGCCACGTGGCCTTCGGGGTCCTCAGCCTCCAAGAGGTATACGAAAACATGAGCGCTGGCGAGCTTCGTATTCGCCAAGAGTTTGCCTACGAGTCGGCAGTTCGCATGCGTGACCGCTTCTTGCAGCAAGAAGTGTGGGACCGCATGGAAATTGACCCCAAGGCAGCTATGGCCTTCACGCAACAGTCGCCTTATCGTGCAGAGTTCCAAAAGATGCTCTTCTCTAAGATCGTCCCCAACTGCAAGAAGCTCGGTCTTCTTGATGCTGGCGATGCCTGGTTGCGTCACAAGTTCGAAGAGCTGGGCGTCATCCAGTTCGAGAACTGGGCCGACACCGGCGAAGAGTACGAAATGTTTGCCTTGGCTGACGGCGAAGTGATGTCAGCTTAAGTATTTAGGCAATAAACAATAACGGTCTCTCCTGACCTTGAAAGATGGCTACCTTCGGGTAGTCATCTTTCGCGTTCACGCCTCAGAATCGTCTGCTGATGCTGCCGCTCGGTTGAGTCGATCGCGAACGGCAGCGGCGAGACCTGAATCTGTTCCACCAAGGCCAGCCATGGGAGGAACTACTACCAAAACGTCGACATTATTTGAGTCGGCTTCACGCAAACAGGTGTACAGCCTGCGGGCATAAGTAACGGCATCATTTCCGCTAATCAAAACCTTTACTTCGCCAGGAAACTCGCCAAACTTTTCGGGCACAAGAACTCCAACGCGTCTTCCTTCTGCAAGCAAATGCCCAACCCGATCGTACAAGCCGTCGGCTTCGACTACCTCGACTCGCGCCTGGGGTGCATAGTGAGCTTCCAACATGCCAGGAGCCCTAGCGGGCCCTTCGGCCTTAGCATTGACCGATCTGCCCAAAACCTCCTCAATGGTTTCGACAGACACGCTACCGATGCGCAAAATCGTAGGAGTCTCGCCAGTAAGTTCGACGATGGTCGATTCCACACCAACCTCACACGGCCCGCCATCAAGAATCAGGTCAACATCGTCGCCAAGATCATCATGGACATGTGCTGCGGTAGTGGGACTCACTCGGCCAAAACGGTTAGCCGAAGGTGCAGCAAGACCACCACCAAAGGCTCGCAAAAGCTCCAATGCGACAGGGTGGTTTGGTACTCGCAAGCCAACCGTGTCACGTCCGCCAGTCACAACATCAGAGACATCAGGATGGCGATGCAACACCAGGGTCAGTGACCCTGGCCAACATGTGCCAGCGAGCAGATAGGCGTCATTA
>JBBSKG010000094.1:0-10237 GCA_038256565.1 Acidimicrobiales bacterium
CAATACCATCATCAGCAAACCTTGTGAGAAAGGCCTCAACCACAACGGCACTGGTGCCAAGGTCGGCCATTGCTCCTGTCGGCTCAGCTTTATCTTTGCCTCTATCGAGAGCCTCAATCACACGAGACCCAAACACCATTCCTTCAAGTAGCGAATTCGATGCAAGACGATTAGCCCCATGTACACCGGTGCATGCCACTTCTCCACATGCCCACAGCCCAGCCAAACTTGTCGCCCCATCAAGATCAGTGAGCACGCCTCCCGATAGATAATGCGCCGCTGGCGCAATGGGCAGCCAGTCTGTTGCCGGGTTCAGGCCAACCGCACGAAGCGACGCTGCCAACGTCGGGAACCGCTCATCGAAGCGCTCAAGACTCGTTGCATCAAGCCAAAGATGTTCGACTTGTTGTTCAAGCATCCGAAGAGTCATCGCCCGACTCACTTGGTCGCGGGTCGCAAGCTCGTCAATGAACCGTTCTCCATCGAAGTCTCGCAACACGGCACCGTGTCCGCGTAAAGCCTCAGAAAGCAAAGGTCGCGGCATGGCCGGGTGATGTAGCGCCGTTGGATGAAACTGCATGAACTCAATGTCAGCCACTGCCACCCCTGCGCGAAGTGCCATCGCCACGCCATCACCGGTGGCCTCGGCTGGGTTGGTCGTCACGCTATAAAGCTGGCCTGCCCCGCCTGTCGCCAACAAGGTATTCGTGGCTCGCACCTCATGGCGTTGTCCGGAGTCATCTAGTGCCGTTACCCCAACACATCGACCACCTTCTACCAACAGGTCAATCGCATACCAACCCTCCAACACAACCGCCGCCGTAGCACGTACTGCGTCAACTAGAGCCCGTTCGATTTCTGCCCCTGTCGCTACACCTCCTGCGTGGACAATGCGGGGCCGCGAATGGCCACCTTCACGGGCAAGAAGCAACATGCCATGAGCGTCGGTGTCAAACACGGCCCCCAGTGCAATCAGGTCATTGACCCGACCCGGACCTTCATCAACAAGCACCCGCACAGCGTCTACATTGCATAGCCCTGCACCAGCTGCGAGGGTGTCGGCAAGGTGCATGTCAGTCGAGTCTTCATCTGAAGATAAGACCGCAGCCACGCCACCTTGAG
Organism: Acidimicrobiales bacterium; assembly: GCA_038256565.1. Classification (GTDB taxonomy): domain Bacteria; phylum Actinomycetota; class Acidimicrobiia; order Acidimicrobiales; family CADCSY01; genus JACOTK01. Next base: position 1,123 of record JBBSKG010000094.1, read on the forward strand.
CCCAACGAGTGGTGGCTTGGTGCAACTCGGCTTTGGTGAGCACTCCAACACTTGCGCCCAGTTTCGTGGCGCTATGAACCGCTGCTGTTAAGCCAGCAACCCCACTGCCAAGAACGAGGAGGTCAAGCGGCTGCAATGAGGAAGGGAAAGGTTCGACGGGCGAGACGAGCGGGGAAGATGACCCCGTCACCACACCTCGTTCTCAGATGCAGGGTCTCCAAGAAATCGTAGTTCCGCGTCCATCGTTGCAAGCTCAGCATGAACCTCGGCTTCAATCTCTGAATAACGGCGAGGGTCAGGAGTTAGCTCACGTGCCAGCTTCTCGCCCACCGCCTGGTTCGCAGTGTCGACATGAACAACGAGTGGCTTGAACTCCTCAAGCTCAGCGTCTTCATATTCGCCATAGGTAATGACGATCACTCGATCGCCAGGATGCACCAAACGGGCAGCGGCACCATTTAGACAGACCTGACCAGGTTCCCCGGCAATTGCATAGGTCTCGAAACGAGCACCGTTGTCAATGTCGAGCACATGAACCTGTTCGAACTCATGAATGTCTGCAAGTTCCATAAGACGAGTGTCGAGCGATATAGACCCGACATAGTTGAGATCAGCGCCAGTAACTGTGGCTCTGTGAATCTTCGACTTCATCATGCGTCGACGCACTTGATTTCCTCCATAGTCGGTGGGTGCCATCGCTGGTCACCCCCAAAGAGTGAATAGAAAGATTAAGGCTATCTGTAAGTCAGACACTCCCATCATGGGCCAATAATCTCATCTTGTCGAGGCCCTCATATTGTCAATGAGACGGGCTGGCCCAATTCGTGCTGCTACGAGCAAAACCACCTCACCATCGAGCCTTTCAGGGACACGCAAAGTGTCCGGATCGACTACCTCGGCCTGCTCCAAGGTGGCAAGTGGCTCGGACTCAACAATTGACGTCATTGCCTCGCAAACCTTGGCCGGGTCTTGTGTGCCTTGCGCCAACACGTCTACGCCTGCACGCAAAGCATTAATGAGCACGGGCGCTGCTGCACGTTCTTCTGCGCTCAGATAAGCATTGCGGCTGGAAAGCGCCACGCCATCGTGATCACGAGCGGTTAAACAACCAATCACCTCAACTGGGAAAGAAAGATCAGCCGCCATACGCCGCACAACCGCCAACTGCTGAAAATCCTTCTCCCCGAAGTAGGCGCGACAGGTCCCCACCATGGCAAAGAGCTTGGCGACAACTGTTGCCACCCCATCAAAATGACCGGGCCGAGCGAGTCCGTCGAGCACATCAGTGATGCCCGACACGTGAACCGTGGTGGCTTGATCACCCGGGTACATCTCGGTGACGGGTGGAGCAAAAATAAGCGTTGCCCCTGCGTTAGTTGCCGTTCGCACATCAGCCTCGAGATCACGCGGATAAGCGTCAAAGTCTTCGTTAGGCCCAAACTGCAATGGATTAACAAAGACCGTCACGCAAACCACATCACACTCTTCGGCCGCCCTTGCGATCAACGTCGCGTGACCCGAATGCAGCGCCCCCATCGTGGGCACCAAACCGATCCGCTCACCTTGGATCCGCTTAGCCTCAAGAAGGGCCGACAACTCACGAATTCGTTCAACCACAGGCACACTCATAACCCGCACCATTATCCGATGGCGAGGCGTTTGGCGGCGGTTATTAGAGCTTCGTAGAGGGATCGTTCGGAGGGGTCGAGGGCTGCGATGTGGCGGGCGAGGGTTGCTTCGTCGCCTCGGATAGCTGGGCCGGTGAGAGCGGCGGAGGGACCCAGGACGCGTACTTGGTCGAGTGCACCTTGGGCTAAATCTAGGAATGGCTCGAATGGGACGCCCGCAGTTGCGGCAACACGCTTAACTTGTCCCAAAAGGGCGACCAGGTGATTCGAGGCAATGCATGCTGCAGCGTGATAACTCGCGCGTTGCTCATCGGCAACTTTGAATGAGCGGCCTTCGAGAGCCTCGACAACACGATCACCAAGCGGGTCGCCAGTCACCGCAAACCATGCGCCAACAAGACTGAATTCAGAGGTTGGAATGCTTATCAAGGGGTGTATGGCTGCTCTGCGCTCATGAGTTCTAAGCACTTCAAGGCCAAGAGAGCCAGAAAGATGCGCCACGACCGTTGTCGAAACGGAGTCAACTTGGGCAGCAATCTCGCCGATCACATCATCTGGAGTAGCAATCACTAAGAGATCAACACCACGTGCTGCATCGTGAACATTCTCGCCTCTACGAATCGGGGCGACTAGGTCCCAACCACATGCCGCCAAGCTGTTAGCAAGCGCACCACCCGCTCGGCCAGGTCCGATAACTCGAACGACCGGCACCATATCTCGGCTGCCACCACTCATCTTTGACCTTCTGCATCCGTCGCAAAGAGCCGAACTTCGCCATCGGCACCAGCAACGGCCTCAGCAGAGACCATGTCGGGAGCAAGATCACGCAAAGGAGCCAGCACGAAACGACGCTCCCACATGCGAGGGTGAGGAACTTGCAGATCGACTTCGTCAACCACCACATCACCAACCAACAACACATCGACGTCAAGCGTGCGTGGCCCCCAGCGCTCGGCGCGCACCCGACCAGACGCCTCTTCACAACGCTGACAACAAGCCAACAAAACCTGGGGCGAACTGTGCGTGTCGAGTTCAATCACCACGTTGAGATAAGCCCCTTGTTCGGGGCCACCAACAGGGTCGGTCTCATAAACCGGTGATACACCCACAACATCGGGAATGGTCTCGATCGCCTCTCGAATATTGGCAAGGCGATCACCGAGGTTCGAGCCCAAAGACAAGAAGGCCCTCACCGTTTTCGAGTAACCCTGACGCCAGCGGTGCCTAAATCATGAGGAACGGGAGGGCGCAGCTTCCGCAATGCCACCATGACCCAACTCACTCGAACATCTTGGGCCAACGCAACCTCAGCTACCCGATGCGCAAGATGTTCCAATAAGGCACAATGCCCAACTTCCACCGCTTCAATGACCGCATCGCACAAGGCACCGTAATCAACTGTCTGCGCTAAATCGTCAGTACTGGCTGCTGCTGACAAATCGAGGCCAACATCGAGATCTATCTCTAGTGGCTGGGCTCTCTCGTGTTCCTCAGGCAATACTCCGCAGAACCCGAGCACCCGTAAGCCCCGTAGTTCAATGCGATCGCCCAAGATTTCGCTCATTGAAAAGTTTCGCTCATTGAAAAGTTCGCTCACTGGTCAGGGAAGAGTTGACCAGCCAGCGTTACTAACTCACGACCCGATGACGACAGTGGCCTAGAGAGCAACAACTCGGCCATTTCCACCCCTCGGGGCTCATCGGGAGCAAGGCCCGCATACAAGAGATAGGCCCCAATGGCCCCCTGCAAAGTGTCTTCAACGGCATCTTGATGGATAAGTACCCGCTCGCCTTTATTAAGCATGCGACGCAGTTCGGGAAGAAGTTTCGCCAACATTTGGGAAGGGTCATCGTTACGCCCAAACGGAACATGCACCCATGCCATATCCATTTCGTCATAAACATGCAGGTTGTGTGGAGAAGTCAAAAGACTGACGATGCAGGTAAAACCCTGCTCACGTAGCCAGATGATCTCCTCTTGACGACGGACCCGGCGGTGGTTAGTCCCATAACCGCCCGGACGTTCGCTGACCGCAAGTTGGTCTTTGATCACCCATGCAAAATTGCGTGGAGTAATACCTTGTGCCCATTTGCCTTTCATACCAAAACCTCCTCCCCCATCAAACGCATGGCCATCACTGTTTGTGCAACATCGTGCACACGAACCATCTCAACCCCATGACTTGCCGCCCAAATTGCACCGGCTACGGAAGCATCCAGGCGTTCTTCGGGGTCAAGGCCGCCAGCCAGCGTCCCTAGAAATTGCTTGCGACTAACCCCAATCATGACTGGGTACCCACTTCCTACAAATCGATCTAGTGCCCCAAGCAAGGCGAGATTGTGCTCAAGGGTCTTGCCAAAACCAATTCCTGGGTCGATCCATACTTCAGAAACTCCATCAACCACAGCCTGATCGGCGCGATGAATCAATTCCTCGTAAACATCAACCACCACGTCACCATAATGCGGGGCTTGTTGCATTGTTTGAGGGTTGCCCTGCATATGCATAGCCACCCATCCAACGTTTGCCGATGCCGCCAATTTCGACAACGAAGCCGTCACGTCATTTATCAAGGTTGCTCCGGCCTCAACTGCTGCTGTAGCAACCTGTTCTTTTGAGGAATCAATGGAAACCCGCACGTGTGGAACGAGGGCACTAACAACGGGAAGCACTCTTCGACATTCCTCATCTGCATCTACCGAAATAGCCCCCGGTCGAGTCGATTCACCACCAACATCGATGATGTCAGCGCCCGCAGCAATCATGTCCATGCCATGTGCCACGGCAGCATCAACATCGAAATATTGACCACCGTCAAAAAAGGAGTCAGGCGTAACGTTGAGCACGCCCATAACCAACGTCTTTGGGGTCTTACCACTCATCTCGTGCCTCGATAGATGAACTGCAATGCTTCGTTTCGCGTCGCTACGTTCTCTCTAAAGAGTCCTCGCATCGCCGAAGTCACCGTGCTCGAACCAGGCTTTCTCACGCCTCGCATCGACATGCACAGATGCTCAGCTTCAATCACCACAAGAACACCTCTTGGTTCAAGTGTGCGCTCAATCTCATCAGCAACTTGTGCAGTTAGGCGCTCTTGTACCTGAAGACGCCTTGCATAGGCATCGACAAGGCGGGCCAGCTTTGACAACCCAGTAATGCGCCCATCACGTCCAGGAATGTAGGCCACATGCGCATGGCCAATAAATGGAGCGAGGTGATGTTCACAAAGACTGTAAAGCGGAATATCTCGCACCATGACCATCTCGTCGTGGTGAGCATCGAAGGTGACCTGCAGATGATGGTCGGGCGACTCGTGAAGCCCACCAACAACTTCGCTATACATGCGTGCTACTCGTTTGGGAGTGGCTTTTAACCCATCACGTTCGGGGTCTTCACCGATTGCTTCAAGAATCTCGCGGACAGCTCGCTCGATTCGAGCAACGTCTACAGCATAAGTTTCACCAGTGTCGCTGGTTCCACTCACGAGGTAGCTGGCCGAGGAGTCGTTCGACGTCTACGAGCTGGAACGGCCTTAGTCTTGACAAGCTCATCAGACTTGGTTTCTTGCGAATCCTTAGAGGTAGTGGCAATGCGACGCTTTGCAGGAGGAGTACCCCAAGGAGGAAGTGCTCCAAAGATCTCAAGTAGTTCAGGCACATCAAGGGTTTCGCGCTCGACCAAAGCTTCGGCCAATTTGTCGAGCGTGTCACGATGACGGGTCAAGATTTCGATGGCCGTTTCATGCGCGGTGTCGATCAAACGACGAACCTCTGTGTCGATGAGACTAGAAACCTCTTGCGAATAGTCACCAACTTGGTTGCTTTCACGACCGAGGAAAGGATTCTCTACTCGCTTTCCAAGCCTTTGAAGGCCGATTGCTTCAGTCATTCCGTATTCGGTGACCATCGCCCTTGCCATTTCGGTCGCACGTTCTATGTCGTCTCGTGCGCCAGTTGTCGGGTCAGAAAAAACCAGTTCCTCGGCAGTACGACCACCCAAGAACATGGCTAGATAATCAACTAATTGCGAACGAGTCTGAAGGTGACGATCTTCGGTTGGTAAAGACAACGTCCAACCAAGCGCACGTCCACGAGCAATGATCGAAACCTTATGAATCGGGTCAGCACGAGGAAGCAGATGGCCAACAAGCGCATGGCCAGCCTCGTGGTAAGCAATGACTCGTTTTTCCTCGTCGTTCATGGCTTTGGACTTACGTTCTGGGCCAGCCAAAACTCGGTCGATCGCCTCTTCCATCTCAGACATGGTTATGGACGACTTCGATCGACGTGCTGCAAGCAAAGCAGCTTCATTCATCAAGTTCGCAAGATCGGCACCCGTAAACCCTGGCGTGCGTGCTGCGAGAACGTCGAGGTCAATATCGGTGCCAAGCGGCTTGCCATTGCCGTGAACCTCAAGAATGGCTCGGCGACCAACTCGGTCAGGTAGGTCGACCACAATTTGGCGATCGAAACGACCCGGACGCAACAGGGCAGGGTCAAGAATGTCTGGCCGGTTAGTTGCGGCAATCAAGATGACGCCTGTCTGAGCATCGAAGCCATCCATCTCGACGAGAAGCTGGTTAAGCGTCTGCTCTCGCTCGTCATGGCCCCCGCCCATGCCCGAACCACGATGACGCCCTACAGCGTCGATCTCATCTACGAAGATGATGGCCGGGCTGGCCGCCTTTGCCTGTTCGAAAAGATCACGCACTCGGCTTGCGCCAACCCCAACAAACATCTCAACGAAATCTGAACCTGAAATTGAAAAGAAAGGCACACCCGCCTCGCCCGCAACTGCTCGAGCCAACAGGGTCTTGCCCGTTCCTGGAGGGCCAAAGAGCAACACGCCCTTTGGAATCTTGGCCCCCATTGCTTGAAACTTCGCTGGAGATTGGAGGAAGTCTTTAATCTCTTGCAACTCCTCAACCGCTTCTGCTGCGCCCGCAACGTCGGCAAAGGTGACTTTGGGCTGGTCTTTAGAAACCTGCTTGGCGCGAGCTTTTCCAAACTGCATTACACGGTTGCCACCACCTTCGGCTGACTTCAACACAAAAAACAAGATGGCGATAATGAAGACGAACGGCAGCAGTTGAGAAACTAATTCGAGCCAAAACGGAGTCTTCTCTTGATCAACCTTGAAGTCGATTTTTCCTTGTGTAAGCATGGTGGAGACCTGGTCGCCAGCTTCACGTAGGTAGGTGCTCTCGAACTTTGTGCCGTCCTTTAACTTTCCGACAATGCGCGAGCTCCGGTCCTTAACTTCGGCCTCGACTACATCGCCAGCTCGAACTCGCTCGACAAGTTCGCTATATCGAATTTTCTTTCGCTCATCGCCCGATTTGAGAGTCTGGCTGGCTAAAACAAGAACAACCAGCGCCACGACGACCCAGAGAGGGACACTTCGCACATATTTCTTCACATTCATAGCCTTCTAGCGAGGGGTAGGATGCTCCTAGGCTAGCGAAGGTCTGCCCGAGTTGTAGAGGCGAACATCGGGAAGATTTCGATATCGCTCATTTTGATCGAGACCGTAACCAACTACAAACGCAGGGGGTATATGAAACCCTACGTAACGAAGCGAAAGTTCCGGCTGATCTCGCTCTTCGCGAACGAGCAGAGCGCACACCTCTAGTGAGGCTGGGCCACGAGCCAGAAGATTGCGGCGCAGATACGAAAGCGTTAAACCCGAATGGATAATGTCTTCAACGATGATCACATGACGATCGGTGAGGTCTAGGTCAAGGTCTTTAACAATTCGAACGACACCACTGGTCTTAGTAGCGCTTCCATATGATGAAACGGCCATGAAATCGACCTCGGCCGCCAGATCAATAGACCGTACCAAATCAGCCATGAAGACAAAGGCACCCTTGAGCACAGCAACAAGCAACGGTGGGCGGCCCCCATAATCAACGGTTATTTGTTGGCCAATCTCACTTATTCGAGTAGCGAGATCGGCAGCTGAAACAACGACCTCACCCAGTTCACGATCATCGGTCACGGTGCGTTCCATTGGTATCGAATCCTACAGGTAAGCCTTTATGACCAGTGCCTCAGGTGCAATCCACCTTGAATACGGCAAAGGCCATAGAGTTGTGATCTCCGGCCGCCATAGAGTTGTGATCTCCGGCCGGGAGGGCTACACGCCACCAGCCTTTCTCTAAATCTGGCAGCGTAATACTCCCGCTATCTCGAACTGCAGCTTCCAAAGTGACCGCATCAACTTTTATGGCTTCGGTGATTCGGGATTCCCCACCAAACACTCCAGTAACCCACCACCGTCTGGTCCACTCAGCATCCGTCCAATGATCGAGACGCACGCTAGTTCCCCATCTGATCTTGTCACTGGAAACCAAAACGCGAATTGGGAGCTTGCCTTTTAGTGGTTTACCCAAACGAATTTGGACCGCCAACCGCTCACTCGAAGGTTGTGGGGGCCTGCAAGCATTGTCTTCGTTGTCTACAACTACAAGAAAAACACCAACTACAAGAAAAATGCCCATGCCCAGAACACCGGCGACAATCCAATATATTCGATGATTCAATCGCCTAACAAGCTTGATATCGAGACCCTTTCAATAAAGTCTCTAATGGACATAGGTTGTCCTCTTGTCACATTTTTCTGGGATAAAGAGGTCTTTGTTCCCGCAGTTCTTTTTTCATAATACTGACCACCAACAAGGTCGCCAATGCCGAATCAGCCAATCACCAAGCCAGTATTGGTGGTCCTAAGAATCCAATAAATCTGGCTGTAACAAGTGCTTGCAACCCCATCAATGGTTAACATCCCGTTTGTCGTTCCTGCAGCTCTGACAGTTCCATTGTTATAACGACGATATATGGGTCCTCCACTGTCGCCAGCCTGAGTGGGGAGATTAATACAGTGAGACCAGACCGCACGACCATTAGTGTCAGTCAATCGGACCCTTGCTCTATTGACAATACCCCCACAAAGTTCGTTGTTACTGGTAATGCCTATTCGACACATTCCACCTTCATTGCGTTTTGGATAATCTTGAGCGAACATGCCCATAACAGTGGGATGATCGTTGCTACCTGCCATCACGCGAGGATAATTAGTAATTGCAGAAGTAGAAAATACCAAGACGTCAGCGTTAGGTGAGGCACTCTGTTCGTATACGTTGTAACGGACGCTATCAACGAAGCCTCCCTCTGGTGACCAGAGCTGCTCTCCCCCCGTACCGCAATGACCAGCTGTCGTTCCCTGCGCTCCATATGTAGATTGAGATATAAAGAACCCTGTAGTACAGCCGGAATGAGAGGTGTCTATCTCTAGACCCCCTTCAAAATGTAATATGTATGCGAGCCAGTTTTGACGAGTAGAGTGGGCAGGTAGTGATTTAAATGACTTGTCCAGCCGGATATTAAGTACATCTGACGGAATAACTCCTTTCAGGGCTTTTTTAAAAGCATCAGAGATCTGGGCAATTTGGATCTCGACCGTACTACTCGTAGGATTGGATCCAA
>JBBSKG010000095.1:0-10211 GCA_038256565.1 Acidimicrobiales bacterium
GAGAGCCGAACACGCCATGGGTGCAACAGAAGGTGTCGACCACGCTGTTTTGGTCACTTTGGGAACAGGCATCGGTGGGGGACTAGTGCTTGATGGAAGTGTCATGCGCGGTGCTTGGGGTTTTGCAGGTGAGATTGGCCACATGGTGATCGATGCAGATGGCCTTGCTTGTGTATGTGGACGTCATGGTTGTTGGGAGCAATATGCATCGGGAAGTGCCCTTGGGCGCATGGGACGAGAGTCAGCAGAAATGGGAGTTGGTCAAGCCTGGGTCGCTTTAGCTGGAAACTTGATTGGCGAAGTGCGTGGCGAGCATGTGATGACAGCAGCAAGCAACGGTGACCCCGAAGCAGTCTTGTTAGTGGGGCGATTTGCCGATTGGTTTGCGGTCGGTCTTGCCAATTTGGTTGACATTCTCGATGTAGAACGTTGCGTTATAGGGGGCGGGTTGGTTGCAGCGGGCGACACTTTGCTAGAGCCCATACGTAAATCGTTTACCAAACGCCTATTGGCAGCTAGCCATCGTCCCACGGTTGAGATCGTCCCAGCTCGCCTTGGTGATCGAGCAGGGGCTATTGGAGCAGCACTCCTCGCTGGTGAGGCTTGTAGCATCGGCTAATGGAATTCCGTCGTATAGGTTCGTTGCCTCCCTACGTTTTCACCATTATTGATGGACTGAAAAAAGAGGCACGACGAGCGGGCGAAGATGTTATCGATCTTGGTTTTGGCAACCCTGACATTCCTTCACCAGCAATAGCAGTTGAGAAGTTGGCTGAGGCCGCACGTAACGCGCGTAATCATCGCTATTCAGCAAGCCGAGGCATCCCAAAGCTGCGAGAGGCATTTGCAGCGCTTTATGAGCGCAAGTTCGGCGTAATTCTCGACCCCGAAACCGAAGTGATTAATACCATTGGCGCCAAAGAAGGTTTTAGCCATCTCATGTGGGTGCTTCTCCAACCAGGTGACGCAGCTCTTGTGCCGTCGCCTTCGTATCCCATTCATATTTACGGGCCGCTTTTTGCCGGAGCAGACGTTCGAGAGATTCCACTTGGTACTACTGGTGAAGATTTTTTTGATGCTCTCGTTGAACGTTATGAATATTCATGGCCAAAGCCACGTGTGATCGTGTTGTCGTTTCCACATAACCCAACGACCACGTGTGTCGACCTTGCCTTTATGCAGCGAGTTGTCGATTTTGCTCGTGAACGCGAGACGATCGTGGTGCATGACTTTGCATATGCCGACGTTGGCTTTGACGGCTACAGGCCCCCCTCAATTTTGCAAGCCGAGGGCGCTAAAGATGTTGCTGTTGAGCTGTACTCGTTGACGAAGTCTTTCTCGATGGCAGGTTGGCGTATGGCGTTTATGGCTGGAAACCCTGAGGTGATTGCTGCTCTAGCCAAGCTCAAGAGTTATCTTGATTACGGCACCTTCCAGCCAATTCAGATTGCGGCAACGGTGACTATGAATGAAGCGCCTGGTTATCCAGACGAGGTTTGTGCCATCTATCAGCGCCGCCGTGACGTGTTGTGTGATGGTTTGGCGCGCATTGGCTGGGAGGTTGCGCCTCCGAAGGGCACCATGTTCTTATGGGCACCGATTCCAAGTGCGTATGACGAGATGGGTTCAGTTGAGTTCGCCTCGCACCTTGTTTCTCAGGCTCACGTCGCTACGTCTCCTGGCGTTGGGTTTGGCCCAGGCGGAGAAGGTTTCGTTCGGTTCGCTCTTATTGAGAACGAACAGCGCACAACGCAGGCCATTCGTAACCTGCGACGGGTATTGACAAAGCTGTAAGGCATCCACTTCGTGAGTGTTTGGTCTAGGTACGCTCTCGATTATGAGTGATATCAACGGGGGAATGGGCGGAACACCAGATGACGAGGCTTCGTCATCTCCCTGGGTGGAGCCTTCTACTTCGTCTGTTGGCGGTGAACAGTCATCGACGACACCACCGCCAATAGATTCACCGTCTACAGATTCACCAATGGCTCCTGATGTCGGTGCTCAATGGTCAGCCACGCAGTCGATACCAACATCGCCTCCTGCTGGTAAGAAGGGCAAAAGGGGGTTTTTGATACTCCTGGCCCTGCTTGTACTTCTGGGAGGAGGTGGCGGTGCCGCTTATTTCTTGAGCGAAGAAGATGAGCCAACTGTTGCTGAGTTGCTTAGCGCTGCCAAGAAGTTTGTCGCCGAGGCAAAGACAGCGACCTTTACCGGAAAGGGCACGACCGAGTCAGCAGAAGACGGTCTCGGTGGTAAAGAAGGTGCCTCTGGTTCGAGCTTTTTACAGCGCCTGAAATTAAAGGGTGAAGTCTCATTTCCTGATCGCTCAAAAACCATCATTGATTTTGGTAGAGATGGAGCGCTTGAGGCTCTCGTGGTCAAAGACCATGCGTATGTGCGAGAGGCGGCAAAGACCAGCGATCTGGACGAAGAGTTGTGGGCTAAAGTAGAGCTTCCTCCAGGGGTTGTTAAGCCCGAGGGCGATGGTCCGATTTTGGACTTTAATGACCCCACTTCTGGGGGTCCATTGTCTATTCCCGATTTATTAGCTGCAGGGAAGGCTCCGAAGACCTTTACTAAAGACGACTCAGCCTATGTGCTTGATCTCAAGCTTGACCCAGGTGATGTTCTTCCTGACCCTGAACAAACTGGCTTAGAAGTCGATCTTCTCACTCTGACGATTCGTGTAGAAAAAGACGGAAAGCTCCTCAGTTATACGCTGACCATGAAAGGCGATGCAATCGACTCAACGAGCACCCTTAATTTTACATGGGGTACGGAAGTAAAGATTGATGCCCCTGGTGCTGGCGAGATTGACGCAACGCCTGAAATTGATGAAGAGGCGCTCGAGAAGTTCACTGACGCTCCAATTCTTGTGCCAGAAGCCATCCCTGCTGGATGGGTACTTGGTTTCGCTGGTGTTTTATCTGCCGAGGAGACGGTTGAGGAGTGTGAAGAGGCGAGTATTGACTATGGCGACCCCGAAAACCCAGAAGGTGCTTACCTAGAACTTTATGTGTTTAGTGCTGATTGCGATGGCCTTGACTTGGTTGCCCCTACGGGCTCCGAAGAGTTTCGCCCTAGCAAGGCCAGTGAGGGCTACGTAGCGGGAAATCCAGATGAAGGCTGGCATGCACAGTTCATCATCGATGGAACAGTCATTCAGGCCACTACTGACTTGAACCCCGAAGAACTCGCAACGGTGCTGGCCAAACTGGTTATCTTTGATCCAGCCAAAACCCCCGGAGAGATCAAGGGCATCGGAGTTAAAAAACAACTCGGCTAACCAAAACTTTCAGCTTCAAGACCAGCTCTTAGCGGACGGTGGTGTGGGGGAGGGCTGAGGACAAGATTTTGTCTTGGCCCAGAAGGCCGCCGAGGCAAAATGCTACGGCGTCATCGGCAATGGCGCTTCCTTTGTCGCCACGTTCATGCAGGAAGACTCTGGTCAGTTGGTTGGTCACACCCAAGATTGCGTGGGTTAACAATTCGGGGTCACCGTGGCGAATTCGTCCCTCGGCCATCCCTTTTTTAACTTGACGAGCGACGTCGGCAACGGCGACTTCTTGACCTTGGCGTAGTGCTGGCCCGAAACGCTCTTCACTTGCGGCAAACTCCAAGAGTGCAAACAGGTTTCGGTGAGTATCTAGCCAGGCAAGCGATGAACGAATTCCTATTTCGATGCGATGCACAGCGTCTGGTTCGTTAGCTATCGCATCTTGTTGCGACTTTCGCAGGTTGACCATGGCCTCACGCAATATTTCCAGGAACAGCTCTTCTTTAGACGAGAAGTACCAGTAGAAAACGCCCTTTCCTACACCAATCCCTTCGATTATGTCGGTGACTGAAGTTGAGTGATAACCACGTGTGGCGAAGCGTTCGGTGGCAAAGTCCAGAAGCTGTCGGCGACGCTCGCGTCCTCTGGCAGTGAGGCGGCGTTCCATGGGGGGAACCTAGGTGGTTCTTGACTGACTGGTCAAGAACCACTCTTAACCGTTGGTTCAAGAAGCACTCTTAGGACCCGAGACAAAACTACTTGTGCGGCCGAAGGCCGAAAGTGAATACACCACAAAGGTTAAACATGTAAGCGCCGCGCAAGTATTTTTGTCACTGCTCCTAACTCGTAACACTATGTTCACGGGCGTTCCCTATCCTGAAACTTATGGAAACCTATGTGGTGCGTGTCTGGCTCCCAGATCGTCCAGGTGCGCTGGGCCAGGTGGCGAGTCGGGTTGGGGCGGTTCGTGGCGATGTCGTGGGCATCGACATTCTCGAGCGTGATGGTGGTCAAGTCATCGATGAGTTGATTGTCGAGTTGCCAGACAACACTTTGGTTGAATTATTGGTGGCCGAGATTACTGCGGTAGATGGTGTTGCGGTAGAAGATATTCGCATTGTTCCAAATGGAACCCATGACCCTCATCTCGACGCTCTTGAGGCAGCTGCACTTTTAGTAAGTGCGAAAACTCCAGATGAACTCATCGCATCGCTAGTGCAGCATGCTCATGGTGATTTCGGTGCCGAATGGGTGGTCGCTTTAACCAACGACACGCTGGATACCGCAGAAATTTGCTTTAGTGTCGGTGACGCTCCTGGCTCACAATGGCTGGCAGCGTTTATTGATGGAAGTCGACTGTCAAATATTTCTGCTAGCGCTGAATCTGGTCTCAACGATGTTGCATGGTCAGCGATTCCCAGTGCAGGGCAGAATCTGATATTGGGTCGTCAGGGGAGGCCGTTTCGAGTACGCGAACGCCGTCAGATTGCGGTTTTGGCACGCATTGCAGACACCCGCTGGTCTGAGGTTGCTATTGAGGTTGTAGGTCAGTCAGGTGGTGGTTGAACGATTTCTACCTGCACCTCTGCGACGCCTGCCCTGACAGTTCCAAGGGCATTGGCTACAGCGTGACTGAGGTCTAGAACTCTTCCATCGACATAGGGGCCCCGATCATTGACTAGCGCCATGACGGTGGTAGAGGCATGCGTTATAAGAAGAATTGTCCCAAAGGGAAGGTCTCGATGGGCAACCGTCCAGGCCTCTTGGTCAAATATTGCACCGCTTGCCGTTGACTGGCCATCGAAACCTGGCCCGTACCAAGAAGCTGGTCCAGCGAAAGTAGTGCCCGTGCGGGTGAATCGCGGAGGGAGACCTTCAACGACACCAAAAGGATGGGTGGCAAGTAGTCGGGCTTGTTCTTCGGAAGCCAGACGGTGTTGTTCACCGACCTTGTTTCCTGCTCTCAGGGCGGCTTCACGCTCTCGGGCTTGTATCTCAAAAGCCGCTTGGCGCGCATCCGCATTGCGTTTTGCCTCGATCGCTAACTCCTTATTTTCCTGCAGAGAGATTGTGTTCTCGAGTTCAATGCGAATTGCGTTTAGTTCATTGGAAGCCTGCCGAGATGCACCAGCTTCAAGTTCAGCCCTGCGGTTTTGGTTTTCTGCTTCTCGCTTGGCCTCGGTGAGACGGTCGAGCATCTCGTCATCAATTTTGCCAATAATCTCGTTCCACATCCGCTCACGAGGTAGGTCGTCGGGGCCAATGCCATTAACCATCCGGATGTAGGAAGTGACAGCGTGATCGGTCAGCTCGTCTTTAGCCCATTTCATTTGACTGTTTGCATCGGCAAGGCGTAGTTGTGCGTTGATGAACCGCGCCTCGGCAGCCTCGGCACCGTCACTGAGAATGGCTATTCGACTCAACAACTCACTGCGACGCATCTGCAGTTCTTTGCTAGATGCTGGACCAGATTGACCGTAAACCGGAACGGAAACAGCAAAGGCGAAGGTTGTTAGGACCAGTGACAAAACTACTAGAGCGGCGCTTACATGTTGAATTTTTGTGGTGTGTTCACTTCGGCCAACGGCGGCGCAAGTAGTTTTGTCTCGGGTCCTTAGGCAGATTGCGACACTTGCAGCTCGTTTGGTAACTAAGCTCAGTTGTGTCCACCGCAACAATGGAGGAGCGATCCGCTTATGAAAGTTGGAATCCTTACGGGAGGAGGCGATTGTCCGGGCCTCAACGCGGTGATTCGCGCTGTGGTCCGCAAGGGCGAGCGGGTCCACGGAGATCGTTTTGTCGGCTTCCTTGACGGTTGGCAAGGGGTGATCGAACAACGACATGTGCCTCTTAACATAGAACGGTTACGGGGTACCCTCCCAAGGGGAGGGACGATCATTGGTACCTCTCGGGCCAACCCCTTTAACTTAGATGGCGGATTTGAAAGATGCCAGACGACGATCGCTGAATTGAGTATTGACGCCATTATCTCGATTGGAGGCGAGGGCACCATGGGCATCACTCGTGAGATGGCCGCCGCTGGAGTCCCAATCGTAGGGGTACCAAAGACAATCGACAACGATATTCCTGCGACTGAGACGACATTTGGTTTTCATACCGCCGTGCAGGTCGCCACTGAAGCTATTGATCGCCTGCACACCACTGCCGAATCACACGATCGGGTCATGGTTGTTGAGGTCATGGGCCGACATGCTGGCCATATCGCACTTTATGCAGGTATTGCTGGCGGTGCCGCTGAGATTCTCATCCCAGAGGAGCCCTTTGATCTTGACGACGTATGTGATGCATTGACCCGGCGCCACCAAAAGGGTCGGTTTGCTTCAATCGTGGTGGTGGCTGAAGGAGCTCTTCCAAAGCCCGGGACACTAGAATTGGCCGATCCTGGGATAGATGAGTTCGGCCACGTTCGCCTTGGTGGGATTGCCAATGTGTTGGCCCCTGAGATAGAGAAGCGCACTGGGTTCGAGACAAGAGTGACCATTTTGGGCCATATTCAACGTGGGGGAACGCCATCCGCCTACGATCGCGTGTTGTCGACTCGATTCGGTATCGCTGCGATTGATGCGGTTCACGATGGTGCCTTCGGGCAGATGGTTGCTATTCGCTGCGACAAGGTGGTTCGTGTGTCCCTTGAAGAGGTACGGGGGCTTAAGACGGTTGATCCCCATCTCTTTCATGAAGTCGCTGAAGTGTTCTTCGGCTGAGTTTGGATTCCCTCAAAGAGCTTGGCGAACCTTGGCGGCAATTTCGATTGATTTATCAAGGTCGATGAGCTGGCCTCGGTTAGCAAAGAAGGCTGGCCCTCGCAGTTCGGCGAGCACGTCAGGAGTTCTAGCTGAGATCAGACAATGCCAATGTGGGTACAGCTCGCCGTAAGCAACTACATAAACGCGTTCTGCCCCCATTGCGTCTCGTACGGCTTGTGTGACCTGAACTAGCAGCGGTCCATAGGCAGCGGCTTCTTCAGGGTTCATTGACATTGGGCCTTCGCCGTGTCGGCGCATGGCCAGGAAATACCAACCTGGTACCTCAAAATCAGGAGCGATACCTAAGACGAAATGTGGCCCCTCAAGTAGCCAACCTCCAGGAGGCTCGCCAGCTATCCAGTCACAAAGGGCGCAGGGGTTCTTATTCATTCAAGCCTTTCAAGATTGGTCCTGACTCGCAACGATTCGAGGTACAGGTCATGATCATCGCATGTTCTTTGCTCTTATTCTCCGTGAACTCCATGTTGGGTGGGCGTGGATTGTCATTATCGGAAACGGTCTGGCTGGCTTGTGGTCGCTTGGTGCAATACGGCTTCCTGCATTACGGACACGTGCACTGTGGTGGTTCACCCTTGTTGTCGAACTTGCCATCTTTATTCAAGTGACCATGGGCGTAGCGTTGACTGCCGGTGAGGGAATTGAGCCTGCGCCCTTTCACATGTTCTATGGATTTGTTGCCATTATCGCTGTAGGCATTATTTATTCTTATCGCCAGCAACTTGAGCATCGGCTCTACCTGCTCTACGGCCTGGGTGGACTTTTCCTTATGGGCTTGGGTATCAGAGCCATGCTCAAGGGTGTGGCCTGAGCCAAAAGTTTAGGGGTTGCGCTCCAGGCGGAGACGCTTGAGGGTGGCAGGCTTTCGTTTCATGACAATTGACTGCCCGGTCAAGTAGCTTTTGATCTATGACTAAGGCAACGCCGTGACAGAGGTTCGCCCGCTCAAACAAGAACAAGAACCAGCCAGTGACGAGGTAACCGAGGTTGCTCCAGGCGTGCTGCGCCTTCAGCTTCCGATCCAGATGCCTGGGCTTGGCCACGTCAATACTTATGCCTTGATTGACAAGCGTGGTGCAGCGTTAGTCGACCCTGGCATGCCTGGCCCAGCTAACTGGAAGGCACTTCGTCAGCAACTTCACAAGGCCGATCTTGGCGTAAAAGACGTCCACACGGTGATTATTACGCACTCGCATCCTGACCACTTTGGTGGTGCTGCTCGGCTGGCGAAGGAATCTGGAGCCCAGGTTGTTACGCACGAGGCCTTCCAAACTCTTTGGTATGACAGCGATCATGACCATGACGATTCTTCCGATGCTGACGTTAAAGCCGGTGATGATGATGTCGACTTCGAGGCACTGAACGCTAAAGGTGCAACAGGTTCGGTAACTCGACGAAAGCCTTGGGATTCAAGCGCTTGGGGAGGTGGCGAGTTTAAACCTCCCGGCATGAAAGGTTTGATGTTCCGTTTTGCTCAGCCGTTAATGAAGCGAAGGTTCCAGGTACCCGAGGCCAATCGAAAACTCTGCAATGGCGATGTCATAAATCTGGCAGGAAGAGAATGGATTGCGGTTCATACTCCGGGCCACACGCTTGATCATCTTTGTCTGTGGGATCCGACTGAAGGCGTGTTCCTTTCTGGTGATCATGTGCTTCCTACGATCACTCCTCATATCGCTGGTTTAGGAGAAGGGGCCGACACTCTGGCGTTGTTCGTTTCTTCGCTCGATCGAGTAACCGAGATAGAGGGCGTGAAGCACGTCTTACCCGCTCATGGTCACCCGTTTGTTGATCTTGCCGGGCGAGCGAACGAGATTCGGTGTCATCACGACGCGCGCATGGATAAGTTGCGCGAGGTTTCGATCGAACTTGGGCCAGCAAGCGTGCAAGACCTAACGCAACGGATTTTTCGTCCCGAGCGCTGGGGGTTCATGGCTGAGAGCGAGATCTTTGCTCACATGCGCCACCTTGAACTCACGGGTCAGGCGGATCGTATTGAAGGCGATGATGCCCCACTTTTCGTAATAACCGCAGACCAGCCAAAGAACGTTCCTAGCCATTGAGTGAAACAGGCGCTTGAGCGAAAGAAGTTTGATCTTTTCGTGTTGCTGATGGAATAGATGCGTGCGAGCTAGGGTTCTTCTGTTGACATATTCAAGTGCGTGAGACGCGATTTCCATGGAGGTAGCTGATGAGTTCGATCCCTGATTCCCATGCTGATATTTTGAAGCAGGTTACCGTCGCTCACGTTGCAACGATTGGGCCCGATGGCGAACCACAGAACAACCCGGTGTGGTTCGAGTATGACGGCGAGACGATTAGTTTTAGTCAGACCACGGGTCGCCAGAAATATCGCAATCTCAAGCGTTCGCCAAAGTTGGCTCTGTCAATTGTCGACCCGTCGAATCCCTATCGCTATATCGAGGTGCGAGGGACGGTTGTGGGTATAGATGATGACCCTGATCTTGCTTTCATAAATCGTCAGGCAAAGCGTTACTTGAATGAGGACGTTTACCCATGGCACCAGCCGACTGATCATCGGGTAGTGGTAAGGGTTAAACCTGATCACACTTCGCAAATGGGATGAAAAAGGCAAGCGAGGGCATTACTCGTGGTCGAATCATTGATAGTCCAATCGGACCTCTAACCCTTGGCGGTAATTCAGGGGCACTGACTCGTCTGTGTATGCACGATCAAACTCATGCTCCGCTCGACCGAGAGCAATGGCCGCGCGATGAGCATTCATTTGCTGATGTGGTTGAACAGCTGAACGCATATTTTGATGGTGAGATTGTCACCATCTTTGATGTAAAGCTTCATCTTAAAGGGACGCCATTCCAGCAAAATGTTTGGCAAGCGTTACGTGAGATTCCCTATGGTGAGACTTGGTCTTACGGCAAACTTGCAGAACATATTGGTAACCCAAAAGCATCACGTGCAGTGGGTCTTGCAAATGGACGTAACCCGATTGCCATTATTGTTCCGTGTCATCGGGTCATTGGAGTAGATGGTTCGCTCACCGGTTTCGGCGGAGGGCTCGAACGCAAACAAGCACTCCTGGATCTCGAACGACCTCACTCTCGCTATTTCGGGGGGTCAGCTTAAATACTACGACCGGTGATTTCGTTTGTAACAATGCGAATCCA
>JBBSKG010000096.1:0-9790 GCA_038256565.1 Acidimicrobiales bacterium
AACTACCCCAAGACCCACATAGTTGTAGTCGCCGAGAATGTTGGCTCGATGTCCAGGCGAGTTCATGAGAGCGGTATGCAGGCTCTCTACGCTTCCCCCCATTCCGACATTCTCGCCAGCACGCTGCCACTTAGGAACTCGCTGATTGGCAACTACAGCAAGGTCTTCTGTGTGGAAAATTCCACCAGCATCACGCATGCGTGCGGAATGACTCCGGGCATATTCGACAAGCGAGGTGCTCATTTTGAGTGGTGCCAGCCCAGCTGCAGATCGAGCATCGTTTGCGCTTTGTAGAAATGTGAACTCGTCAGTTTCTGGGCTCGTGGCACCACTTGAAGGAGCAGACCCACCAAGAAGAGGAGCTAGCAGGAAGAGTGCAAAAAATAGAATCCGTGGTCGGCGCATGGCGTCGATCTCCTTGACCTCGCGAAATTGCCTTTGCTTGTCGAACGAGTCGATAAGCCGTTGGCGTTACGCGATTGATCGGCAGGAGTGCGCGTCTTCTTTACCTATTCGTAAAGATTTGCTTAGGGTGAGCAGAGGCTCACGGGGGCTTCCTCATCGCTGAGGAAGCCGAACCTCTAGCTACTTGGTGAGTTCCTTGACGAGACGCTCAAGGGTCTCGTTGTAGTGAGGAAGAAGGGCCAGTCCAGAGAGGCGCATTGCCGCGTTGTCCAGGACCGAGTTGGCGGGGCGAGGGGCGGGCCTGGCTGGCATGAGATCAGCTGTTGCGATGGGACTTACTCGCAGAGGGTCGGCACCGCTGGCCGTTAAGACTGCTTGGGCGAACTCGTACCACGAACACTGCCCTTGATTAGTCACGTGGAACAGGCCGGCTCGGCGATCTATTACTAAACGCCGAATGGCCGTTGCCAGGTCATCGGCAAAAGTGGGATGACCAATTTGGTCGTTTACAAAACTAAGTTTGTCGTGTTCTCCAGCAAGGCGAAGGATGGTCTTGACCATGTTTGAGCCATATCGCCCACACACCCAAGAGGTTCTTACGATCGTGGCCTCTGGGCCCAACTCACGTTCACCTGCAAGTTTGGAATGTCCATAGATTGACTGTGGGTTGGGTTCATCCCATTCGACATAAGGGGCCGACTTGGTGCCGTCAAACACGTAGTCAGTGGAGATGTGGCAAAGGTGCGCCGCCACTAAACGAGCGGCTTCACCGATAAAACGTGTACTTAAGGCGTTGACCAGAAAGGCCCGCTCGGGGTCACTCTCACATGCATCAACAGCAGTCCAAGCAGCGGCATTTACGATCGCATCAGGTCGAGTCGTTGTAACGACTTGAAATACTTGATCTCGATTGGTGACATCGAGAAGGTTGCGATCGGCTGCGATGACTTCGTGATCTGCAAAGACTTCAACTAGCTCGCGCCCGACTTGGCCGCTAGCTCCAGTAATGAGAACTCGCATCAGCGGGCTTTAAGTGGTTCCCACCACCAGCGATTGTCGCGATACCAGGTCACTGTTTCTTCGAGGGCTTCATCGAGTTCACGCTTTGGCTTCCATCCGAGGGCCTCGACCTTCGAGGTATCAATGGAATAACGACGATCATGGCCCAATCGGTCGGCAACGTATTCGATAGAAGACTCGTCTGCTCCACAAAGCTCAAGCAGGCGATCGGTCAAATGTCGGTTGGGCACTTCATTGCCAGCACCGATGTTGTAGATCTCGCCGACGACACCTTCACGCAACACAAGGTCGACACCAGCACAGTTGTCTTCGACAAAACACCAGTCGCGAACGTTGAGTCCGTCGCCATAGAGCGGAACTTTTTTGCCGTCGAGCAGGTTGGTCACAAAGAGGGGAATTACCTTTTCAGGAAACTGGTAAGGCCCGAAGTTATTTGAGGAGCGGGTGATGATGACGGGCAGTTCATAAGTTGTGAAGTAGCTCAAGGCAATTAGGTCAGAGCCAGCCTTAGATGCCGAATAGGGAGAGCGTGGACCAAGCGGGTCTGATTCGCCGAACGACCCTTCGTCAATTGATCCATAAACCTCGTCTGTCGAGATGTGAAGGAAACGATCTACCCCGACTTTGCGGGAAACATCGCAAACGACATTGGTTCCGTCGCAGTTGGTCCGCACGAACTCGTCGGGGCTTTCGATCGATCGATCAACATGGCTTTCAGCAGCGAAATGTACGACCGCATCATGGCCAGCCATTGCTTCGGTAACCGCTTGACGGTCGCAGATGTCGCCCTTTACGAACGAATAGCGAGGGTTTCCTTCGAGATCCCGAAGGTTGTCAAGGTTGCCTGCATAGGTGAGTGCGTCAAAGACCGTCACCTCGTCATCGCTGTTGGCAATCACCTGATGGACGTAGTTAGAGCCAATGAATCCGGCAGCACCGGTGACAAAGAGTTTCATTAGTTTCTGAGTCCTAAATCCTAAGTTCGAAGACGATGGTGAGGTTGAACGCTTGAGTCAAGCGCATCTCGGCGAGGGTTTGCTTGATCGCGTGGCGAGAGAATCGGCTCTGCGATACCCCAGTCGGCCTTGACGGCGGGGTCATCCCAAGCAACGCCTAGTTCATCTGCTGCGTTGTAGTAGCCGTCGACCAGGTAGGTGATGGTCATGTCGGTCAGAGCAGCGAAACCATGGGCGACTCCGGGAGGTATGAACACTCCAGAATGATCGCTTTCATCACCGGGGGCCGCTCCCAGATCGAGAGTGAGCGTTGCGCCATCGGTGGGAGAACCGGTGCGCAAATCGTGCAGCACTACCCGAGCCAACCCAAAGGGGACATACCAATAGTCGGCTTGATGAAGGTGATAGTGCAAGCCCACTACAGAGCCTGCTTGGCGGTCGCCTCGGTTTGCTTGCACCATCTCACGGCCAAGCGGAAACCATGAACGTCGGTAGGTCTCAACAAAGAAACCTCGTTCGTCGCTATGCATGGTGGGCACCACATGAAAGACGTCGGCGATGATGGTTGATTCAGTAACGATGGCCACAGTGATTTACTCCAGATCGACGCGGGAATGATCACCCAACATGAGTCGGGTGCCATGTGGTCGACTGCCCGAGCGGGTGACTCGAGCTTCACGACCAATTAGAGAGTCTTGCAGGCGAGAGATGTTTGTGATGGTGCTGTGGTCGAGCACGATCGAATGCTCGATCTCTGAATCAATTAATTCACAGTCAGCGGCAATCGACGTGAACGGGCCGACATAACTGTTCACCAGTCGGGTGCGGGGGCCGATTATGGCTGGTCCGCGGACTGTCGAGTTGATTACCTCGGCACCTTCTTCGATAACTACTCGCCCATCAAGGCGAGAGTTGGCATCGACCGAGCCAGCGTTGCTAGGTTCGAGGGCCTCGAGCACCAGCCGATTGCCCTCAAGCAAGGGGTCAAGTTTGCCGGTGTCGATCCACCATCCATCGACCACCTCGTGGCGCACACGGCGGCCTTGATCGATCAGCCACTGGATGGCGTCAGTTATCTCCAACTCGCCCCGAGGGGACGGTTTAATCGCCCGAACGGCTTCATGAATTGAGGGGTCAAAGAGGTAAACCCCGACCAGGGCAAGGTCAGACGGTGGCACTTCAGGTTTTTCTATAAGACGTACGACGGCACCAGTGGCGTCAAGTTCTGCTACTCCGAAGCGCTCTGGGTCTGGCACCCGGGCTAGCAAGATTTGAGCTGCGGGAGGCTCTTCCGCCGAATCGAGCTTGGGGGTTCCCGCTCGTTGTACCGCTGCATTGAAACCGTCCACAAAATCTTTAATGCCCTGGCGCAAAAGGTTGTCACCCAGGTACATCACAAAATTGTCGTCACCAAGAAAATCGTGCGCAATGAGCACGCAATGGGCGAGGCCCAACGGTTCGTCTTGTGGGATATAGGTCACCCGAAGGCCCCACTGAGAACCGTCACCTACCGCAGCGCGAATTTCATCGGCTGTTGAACCAACGATTATGCCGACCTCTTTAATTCCTGCTTCTGCCATGTCTTCAAGACCAAAAAACAAAATGGGCTTATTGGCAACAGGAACCAGCTGTTTCGCACTGGTATGGGTGATGGGGCGAAGACGTGTGCCCGCACCGCCAGAGAGAATCAGGCCTTTCATATAGCCTGAGTTGTACCACGTTCGGGGGTTCTAGCCGAGATTAGAGCTCCAGCCGTTGGGTCGTTAGGGCTCCAGTCGTTGGGTCGCTAAGGCTCCAGCGGCAGATCATGCAGTGCTTCGATGATGCCAGCACTGGTCATTGTGGCTCCTCGGCGCAGTTGGATGACAAGTTGGACGCCCATAGTGCTGGCGGAAAACACAGAGCCAGCAAGAAGCCCAAGTTCAACTCTCAGGAACAGCTCATTTCCAAGAGCGGCCACCACGACGAAGCCAACGATGCCAACTAACCAACCCAGTGCCACTCGAATATGGCCAGAGAGCGCAATGAGGGCTTGTGCCATTGCGATAGCCATCATGTAGGCGGCGCTGCCTAGGGCCAAGAGTCCGAGATCTTGGCGGGTCAGGTCAAATTCTGGACCAAACAACAAACGAAGTCCCCAGGGTCCAACAGCAAATGCTCCGATCGTGGCAGCGATTCCAATGGCAACTACAGCACGAAGTAGTCGTCCTAACCCGTTGCGAAACTCACTAAGTTCACCTGCACTGGCTAGGGCTGAGAGTTTAGGTAATAGGGCAGCCTGGACGGCCTGGAAAAGAAAGAGCGGTATCCGGTCAACGATTACACCAGCGAGGAACCTTCCAGCGGCTGCTTCTTCAGACGGCTTAGCCAATAGTTCCACTGTTAATGGTCCGGCATTTACCAAAAGTTGAGCGAGCAATGACCCTGCCAATAGGGAAAGAATGGCAGTTGACAGTTCGCTCCATGATGAATGCGGCCCAGGCTCAATAAGGCCACGTTGGCCACGCAGCGCAATGGCGATGCCGAGGAGTGGAGTGAGGGCAACGGTTAGTCCAAAGGGGCCAGGCGTTGATATTCCTACGATCACCAAAGCAATGCAGACGATGAGGCGAACGGTGCCTTCTCCACCCATGTAGAGCGCGTAGCTTCTAAAGCGGTTGAGACCCGAGAGCACGCCGCGGGCGAGGTAAACGACAGAGAAACTCACAAGCGACAAGGTGAATGCAGCCATAAGCATGACCTGGTCGTCCAGTAGGTGTTCAAGGATCAGTTGGTTGGTGCCCAAGGCAACTGCGAGAGGAATGAGGGTAAGACCTAGACCCAACAACATGGCTCTCTTGACGATGGGCCCACCGCCAAGGCCCTGAGCCAGGCGGCCAGCAAGCGCCCGGCTGGTCTCTTGCTCTAGGGGAAGATAGAGACCTGGCCCAACTAAGAACACAAGAGCCCAAAGGACAGATAGTGGTGCGTATTGCTCGGTCCCTAAGGCACGGGCAGCAATAACCAAGAAGGCGTAGGTGGTCAGCCCATTGATGAGAAGGCCAGCTCCGACTGCCAGAGTGCCTTCGGGTAACGGGTTGCGATCATTAAGTTGTTCGAGACGCGTGCGGGTGCTCAGGAGATGGCTCCAGGTTGGTTCGGCTCATGAAAGTGAGTCCGAATTGTGAGAAAAGTGACGCTAGCGCCGAGGAGGCCATTGGTGAGAATCTTCCACTCTTCAAAAACGGAATTAGCATTCGTTGCCAATCCTTCTTTTTTTGAAATGGAGTTTTCATGCCTCGTGCGCTGGTAACCGGTGTGACCGGTCAAGATGGTCAGTATCTTGCAGAGTTTCTCAACCAACAGGGCTATGAGGTCTTTGGTCTGGTCAAGGGTCAAAGTAATACTCGTGCCGACATAGTCGCCGAAGAGTTTCCATTTATTGAGATGGTCAGTGGTGACCTGCAAGACTTGACTTCGCTAGTGAGCGCATTGGAGCACGTGCAGCCAGATGAGGTGTACAACCTTGGGGCAATCTCGTTTGTTGCTTTGTCTTTCAAGCAGGCTGAATTGACTGCAAACGTGACTGGTCTTGGCGTGTTGCGCATGCTTGAGGCCATTCGCATTGTTGGCGGGCGTGAAAACCCCATCCGCTTTTATCAAGCCTCGTCAAGCGAGATGTTCGGTAAGGTGCGCGAGACGCCCCAATCTGAGCAAACCCCCTTTTACCCCCGCAGCCCTTACGGTGTTGCGAAGGTTTTTGGTCACGACATAACGGTTAACTATCGCGAGTCTTACGACATGTATGCGTGCAGTGGCATTTTGTTTAATCACGAGAGCCCACGGCGCGGTATGGAGTTCGTTACGCGCAAAGTCACCAATGCCGTTGCACGAATCAAGCTAGGTATTCAACAAGAGTTGATGTTGGGCGATCTCAGCCCACGTCGTGACTGGGGTTTTGCGGGCGACTACGTGAGAGCCATGTGGATGATGCTTCAACAAGATCAGCCAGATGACTATGTAGTGGCCACAGGTGAGACTCATGAAGTACGTGAATTTGTTCAGTTGGCCTTTGCGGCAGCGGGGATAGAGGACTGGGAGCGTTATGTAAAACAAGACGAACGTTTTATGCGCCCTGCTGAAGTTGACCTGTTGGTGGGCGATTCCACCAAGGCCCAGACGAAGCTTGGCTGGAAGACCTCAGTTAGTTTCCAAGAGCTCGTCACGATGATGGTTGAACACGATCTCAAGCTCGAAAGCGAGAAACTCCGTCGTTAGGCCTGCTTTAGCGGGGCTATTCTCGGGCGACCATGATGCCTGATACGCCAACCGTCTCTGAACTCGATGAAACTGCTGTGGTTGGCAGTGACGCGCTCCCGGAGATTCCTGCAGTTGTGGTTGTCGTCGTAACACACGACGCTGGTCCTTGGTTTGAGGAATGCCTCACGAGCATTGCCGAGCAGGACTATCCCAACCTTTCGGTGTTGGTGATTGACACGGCTGGGTCAACAGAAGCATTGCCGCGAGTGGCAGAGGTGATGCCGTCTGCTTATGTGCGGCGCTTAGATACCAACCCAGGTTTTGGTGCCGCCATCAACGAGGTGTTGTCGATGGTTGAGGGCGCACCCTTCTTGCTCTTGTGTCATGACGACATTTTGTTAGAACCCAACGTGGTTGGGCTTTTGGTTGAAGAGGCGTTTCGCTCTAATGCTGGGGTCGTTGGCCCAAAGATGGTCTCATGGGGCGCTCCCGATCGGCTTTTGCAAGTTGGGCTTTCGGTTGACAAAACCGGAGTGACTTCATCGCATGTCGATCGTGGTGAGTTGGATCAAGAACAACATGATGCAGTTCGTGACGTTTTTGTCGTTCCAGGCGGATGCACCCTTGTGCGAGCTGATCTCTTTCACACACTTGGTGGCTATGACCCAGCTATCGATTTTCTAGGTGAAGACCTTGACCTTTGCTGGCGTGCCCATGTTGCTGGTGCTCGCGTGTTGGTCGTTCCCGATGCTCGGGTCCAGCACCAAGAGGCGCTCTCTTCACGCCGACCGGTAGATGATCGTCGACAACTGCAGGCCCGTCATCGCCTGCGGACGATGCTCAGTGCGTATGGCTTTGTCCATCTGTTGCGCGTACTGCCACAAGCCGTTTTGTTCACAGCTATTGAGGTTCTGTATTCATTAATTACTGGTCACCCTGCCCAGGCTGTCGATGTGATTGGAGCCTGGGGTTGGAATCTTCGACGTATGGGTGATTTGCGCCGTAGGCGGCGAGAGATACAAACGACACGGGTGTTAGACGATCACGAGGTCCGAAGATTGCAGGTTCGGGGCAGTGCTCGGCTGCTTGGCTTCGTCAGGGGTGAGCTTGGTAGGGCTAATCCAGCAAGAGCGATTGAGGAAGCGCTCCAAGAGTTTGCAGAGTTACAAGAGACCCTTGCTGACAGGAAATCACGGGTGGTCCCTCTTTCAGTTGGGGCAACTTCGCTTGTGTTGCTAGTTGCAGGACGTCAGTTGTTCATGGGCACTTGGCCCGAATTCGGCAGCATTGGTGGTTTCGACGCTAGCGCTCTCAAGCTCCTTGGCGACTACGTGCGTGGTTGGCAAAGCGTTGGATTCGATGCCCAATCTCCTGCGCCGACCGCTACGGCGATAATTGGCTTACTGGGCATCTTGTCGGTAGGGGCGATGGGCGTGTTGCAACACCTCTTGGTGCTCGGCTCTATACCTCTTGGCCTAGCCGGTATCTGGCGCTTGAGCGCAGCGTTTGATTCCAAACAGGCAAGAGCGGTCACGTTGGTTGCTTACGCTGTCGTTCCACTCCCATTCAACGCTTTGGCAAACGGGAACCTAGGGGCGCTGGTGTTATATGCGGCAGCTCCTTGGATCTTGCGACGGCTGATGAGCGCGTCCGCAAGCCCTCCCTGGAATGAGGCGCCTAGTGACTTGCATGAACTGGGGTCACCATGGAGGCCCGTGTTTTCGCTCGGCTTGATCTTGGCCATAGTTGTCGCCTTTGCTCCGATGGTTTTGTTGTTATTTGTGGTGATGGCGTGTGTGCTGGCGTTAAGCGGAGCATTGGCGGGTTCTTCTAAAGAGGGCCGGGCACCTAGGCCGGGCGGTTCTCAACCGTTCTTGACTCTGGTGGGTGGTGCAAGTGGGGTCGCCGTGGCTCTCAACGCCCCGTGGTTAGTGGGGATAGTCGTTGCTGGGCCGAGTTGGGAGTCTTTCGCGGGTGTTGTGCCACTTGGTCCCAGTGGGACAAGCATGACTGAAATTTTTGGATTTGGCGTCGGTCCGCACCAGTCAGTATTGGGACTGGGTTTGGTGTTTGCTGCGCTCCTTGCCATTTTAATTGGCAGGGAATGGAGGTTTCGTGCAGCGGTTCAGGCATGGGGTCTGATCGTTTCGTGCTGGGCTCTGACATTAATTTCCGCCCGCGATTTACTGCCGATTCCCTTTCCAGGCCCAGACGTGTTACTTAGTTTTGGCGGTGCTGCATTGGCGTTCGCTGTTGGACTTGGCATGGTTGCTTTTGAACAAGATCTTCAACGTGAGCGATTTGGGTGGCGTCAAGCGGTTTCTATGTTTGCTGTCGCTGGCGTCGGTTTGGGGGTATTACCAATGCTCGTTGCAGCGGTTGATGGTCGCATGAAGGTCCCTGAGGTCGGACTTGACCGAACGCTTGGTTTTCTTGATGATGAGGCAAAGGCCACCCCTGGGTTTCGAGTTCTGTGGATGGGCGACCCCCAAGTGTTGCCAATGGCTGGTTATCCGTTTGTCGGTGATGTGGCGTTTGGTGTTTCTGCTGAAGGTTTTCCCGAGCTGAGTGACCACTGGCAGATGCCAATGGGTAAGGCGTCTGATGATATTCATCAAGCAATCGAAGCCGCAGCCAATGGCCAGACCGATCGCCTTGGTCAGATTGTGGCCCCGCTTGGGGTTCGTTATGTCGTGCTGGTAGAGCGGGCTGCTCCCGAACGAACGAATACAAGCCGCCAGGTCTTGCCGAGAAACCTGGCCCGTTCAGTTGCAAGGCAGCTCGATTTTAGTCGTATAGATATTGACCCAGCCGTTATCTTGTATGAGAACAAGGCGTGGCAGGCAGGGAAGGTCACGACTCAGCCTGAATCGCCCAGGCAGTGGTGGTACTTGCTCGCAGTCCTCGCACAGCTTGTGTTGTGGTTGGTGGTTCTAAGAGCAGCATTGACTCGAGCAGTCATGAAGCGGCACTCCAACATCAGACACGAGGTGATGTCATGACCTCAAGGAGGCCAGTTGTCATTGCATTGCTTGGACTATTTATTGCAGGCCTTCTTGTTGTTGACCGTCAAGAACCAACTGACGAGTTCGACTTCGTCCTTCCCCCCGCAGCGCCTATGTCACAGCTCGACCCCCCTAATGCGAGAGATTCCACTTGGTATTGCGTAG
>JBBSKG010000097.1:0-9263 GCA_038256565.1 Acidimicrobiales bacterium
ATCTATATGCCGATGATTCCTGAGCTTTGCGTTGCGATGTTGGCCTGCACCCGCATTGGCGCTCCACATTCGGTGGTCTTCGGCGGTTTCTCGGCTGACGCTTTAGCCGATCGCATTAATGACGCGCAGGCCAAGGTTCTCATCACTGCAGATGGCGGCTGGCGAAGGGGAGCACCTGTGCCCCTCAAGGTCAATGCCGACGTTGCTCTCGCCGACACTCCAAGCATTGAGCACGTGGTTGTGGTGCGCCGCACTGGCACCGACGTTGAAATGAAGACCGGACGAGACCAGTGGTATCACGACCTCATGTCTATGGTCAGTGCAGATTGTCCGCCCGAGCCCATGGACAGCGAAGACTTGCTCTATCTGCTTTACACCAGTGGGACCACGGCCAAACCTAAGGGCATCATGCATACGACGGGTGGCTATCTCACTCAAGTCGCTTTTACCCACAAATACGTCTTTGATCTCAAGCCTGAGACCGACATCTATTGGTGCGCCGCCGATATTGGTTGGGTCACGGGCCATAGCTACATCGTCTACGGTACGTTAGCGAACGGTGCCACCTCTGTCATGTATGAAGGAACTCCCGATCATCCAGGTAAAGATCGCTTCTGGGACATCATCGAGCGTTACAAGGTCACCATTCTCTACACCGCCCCTACCGCTATTCGCACGTTCATGAAGTGGGGCGTTCAAGAGCCTGAGCGTCACGACCTATCGTCGCTGCGCCTGCTCGGATCGGTTGGCGAGCCCATAAACCCCGAGGCGTGGATGTGGTACCACGAACACATTGGCGGCAGTCGTTGCCCCATCGTAGATACCTGGTGGCAGACTGAGACCGGTGCCATGATGATCGCCCCGCTCCCTGGCTCCACCACCCTTAAGCCTGGCTCAGCGACATTTCCGCTTCCCGGTATTGGTGCCGAACTTGTTGACGATCAAGGCGCGCGTGTTGACAACGGTGGTGGCTACCTCACGTTGACCCAACCGTGGCCGTCCATGTTGCGCGGCATCTATGGCGACCCTGAGCGTTATCGAGAGACTTACTGGAGTCGTTTTCCCGGCCGCTATTTTGCAGGTGACGGAGCCAAGCTCGACGACGACGGCTATCTGTGGCTCTTGGGCCGCGTTGATGACGTCATGAATGTCTCTGGCCATCGTGTTTCTACAACCGAGGTTGAGTCAGCTCTCGTAGACCACCAAAAGGTTGCCGAGGCCGCAGTGGTGGGAGCCAAAGATGAAACCACCGGCCAAGCAATCGTGGCTTTCGTCACCTTGAAGGGCGATCAAACCGCCAGCGACGATCTTGGACAAGAATTACGAGGCCACGTTGCCAAAAAGATCGGTGCGATCTCTCGTCCGCGCACGATCATTTTCACCGACGACCTTCCAAAGACCCGCAGCGGAAAGATCATGCGACGGCTACTACAAGACGTTGCCGAAGGCCGAGACCTGGGCGATACCACGACATTGGCTGATGCTTCGGTAGTCGATGAGATTCGCCGTCGGGCCACGACCGCCCCCCAGGAGGATTGAACTGATCCCCCAGCACTGGAAGCAACGATCGGGGGGTTGCCCGCCTGGTCCGACCGTCATCTTCGATATGGACGGGGTCCTCTCCGACGCTGCAACCCGACAGCACTTTTTGACCAGCCCTCGACCCGACTGGAAGGGGTTCTTTGCAGCATGTGGTGACGACCCACTTGTCGATGAGGTGGCACGGCTAGCTGAGCTTCTCGACCCTGAGCTACGTCTCGTACTTTTGACGGCTCGGCCTTTATCTGTGCAACCACAGACCCTTGCGTGGCTTGAGCGCTACGAACTGCGCTGGGACATGCTCATCATGCGCCAGACCAACTCCTATGTCGCATCCTCAACCTTTAAGCGAGAAACGGTGCACGAGCTGCGAGCCGCCGGATATAACCTGCAGTTGGCCTTCGAGGATGACCGACGCAATGTCGACATGTTTCATAGCGAAGGCGTGCCGTGTATCTACATTCACAGCGGCTACTACGACTGATTTCTAACGACTGATTGGGAAAAGAGTCCGATTAAAACGCAGACTGCAATAAATCTTCTACGTTTAGAAGCGAAATTTAGACATTTCTTGAACTCATCCGGTACCCTGTGACGATGGTCACCGGCCCTGGGGGGAAACAACGCGCGTTTATAGTGCTTATCCTTGTGGGTTCTGCCATGCTCGCTCCCGGAGCTGTTGTGACTTCACGAGCACAAACTCTGGTTGAGTTTTTCGGTGGCACAACAACGACAACGCCCGTAGTCACATCTGATCCGGTGTCTCCATCAAATCCTGAGGCTCCTCAGCGCACGGTCGAAACTGTCCCAGTAACAACGACAATACCTGTCGAGGTATCCCTACCCTTACCTGAAGTGCCCATCAGTCTTCCTTTGCCTGATTCAACGGGCCTCCCAGAAGGAAGCGGGGACGGCACGGAACTGTCAGAGGTTCAAGCTGGTGCCTTCCCCCCCGAGTTGCAGGAAATGACCGATTCGGTTCAGCGATCCAGAGGAAACAGCACGCGTGCTTTGCTAGATGCTCTTGGACCATCGGCTCAATATGGCATAACGCCTGAACAGGCTGCTCTCGCTGGTTTCGGGCGCTTCCCTGTTGTTGGGTTTGCCACTTATTCACATGACTGGTGGTTCCCACGCTTTGGACCCGGTTGGCGCTTACATCAGGGGACCGACATTTTTGCCTCTTTCAACACTCCAGTGCGTTCGCCAGCAAATGGTCATGTCCGTATTAGCAACGGTGGCCTTGGCGGTCTTGCCGTTTATGTCGTTGAGCCCAATGGCACCTATTGGTATTTGGCCCACCTTGCGGGATTGGCTCCTGGCATAGTCGAGGGAACCCCAGTAGCTGTTGGCCAAACAGTGGGATTCGTTGGCGATTCAGGCAATGCTAAGGGCGGAATGCCCCATGTTCATATTGAAATTCATCCAATGGGGGGCGCGGCGATCGACCCTAAAGCCACACTCGATCAATTCATTAACGAAGCAATTGCAGGCGTTCCTCAGGTGTTGGCCAACTTCGCACAACAGGCTGTCGATGCCGCCGCTCAAGCCGCAGCAGAAGCCGCCGTAGTAGACGCAGTACTACCCCCAGCAACACTCGATGGGCCCGGACGAGCAGCACTTTTGTGGGCCTCTTCAGTCAACCCCGCTGGCGGAGCAGTTGAACTTGTAGAAGCAGAAGCCTTGAGGATTGCGTCAAACATCGATTGGCGTCAGCACCAACTCGGCGAACTTGAAGCTGACTGGAAACGCATGCGTGCGTCAAACACCGCTCACGCATGGCTTAGCCCACTCACCCCACCTCAGCTCGCCAATCTCCTCGGCCCAATCTGAGCTGAGGCTTGGCTCAGCTGGTGTGGAAGAGGCCCGAGAACCCCTACAGTCAAGCGTCATAACCCGTGTCCGCCCAACGGGGAGATGCCCACTTGTAGATATAGCGGGGCTGGTCGGGCATACTGGTGGTCGTGTCCATCGCTGATCAGCTTCTCGAGGAACGCAGAGCGCGCCGCCGAGCTGGCGACCCCCGTTTCACCGACGAGGGCAGGGCCATCGTGCGGCGACTCACCACCGGCGACCTTGCTGAAGAGTTCGGCCGGTCCCTCGACGAGATCTCCGACGCGGACCCTTCGCTGTCCGGCCACGACTACCACGACTGAACAGGCACCCTGGCCGTGATCGTTGTCGATGAATACCTCGCGGCGCGGGTCGTGGCCGGTGACTGGCCCGACGGGCTCCCTGACGACGACGACATTGCGTTGACCGCCGCCCGGCACTGGCGGCTCCTGCAACGCATTCACAAACCCTCGGGCGGGCAACTCACCGGGACCATCGAACGTCTCATTCAAGGCGAGCTCCACGCGTTGCGTTTCCCACACCCCGAAGTGCTCCACGTCATCGATCCCCGCCCGCTACTCGATGACGCCGCCGAGATCAACGCCCGCTACAACGCCGGAGGGTTACTCATCTCCGAGTCGCTCGCCGCCGGGCTCCTCCATCACCGACAACTCTGGTTCGGCTCAGCCCGCAACGTCGGACTTCGACTCGCTTCTGTCGCCGAGGATCTCGCCATCACCATCCACGTCCTCGATTAGCCATGCGGCGGCCGCGAGACTCAGAAGCGTCGAGAAACTTGACCCAACCTGGCTGTCTATGAGCCTGTATTTGATTGAGCTTGCTCTGACCGAGCGCTGCCTGTCGGCGGGAAGCTCTTAACTTATAAGTTTGCCAAAGTTGAGTTGAGCCTTGTTGGCGGCGGCCTCTCCGCTAGCCCAACCGGCGGGGTCGTAGCCGCCTCTGACTTTGCTACCTATCAAATCGCCGAATTGATCGTTCATAGCCTCATCGACTTCTGCCAACCTGGAACGCAGCACAGGTAGAAAGTCCGACCCCTGTTCGGTTTTGACCTCGGCGATGATTGCTTCGTTGATCTCGTTCAAGCGGTCTTTGATACGACCGGTGTAGGCCAAGAGAAATGCAGAGCGATAGGGCTGGCTTCGTGTTCGGGTGCCTGCAGGTGCCCGTTTTGTTGCATCGCTAAGAGCGGTCTGAGCCTGGAGTAATAGAGACGTGAACAACAGCTCGACAGCCCCAACGTCTGTAGAAAAGCCAACCACGCTCGACAACGTCAATTCCCCATGAAATACAGCGCGACAGCGAGTTGCTTGGGCCACTGTTTGTAATAAAAGCGATTTGGCATCGGCATAGGGGGAATCGATTGGCACTCGGATGGTTATTGGGTGTTCATCGACTCGGTTTTGGCCTTGTAATACTGCAGCGTCGATGGCGTGGCGTGTCATTAACGCCTGAGCCTTGGCAGTGAACGCCGTGGCCTCAGCTTCAAAAGTTGTTGATTCGGCCATAGCCAAAAGGGCCCGGATACGCTCGAGGATCGGGTTGGCCTCGGCACCGGACGCACCGGTGCCACCGCTGGAGTGAATAGGTGTAGGGATTTTCGGTCTTGATCCTGCCGTGCCAGGCAAGGGAAGTATCGGCTCAAGTTTGGGTAGGTGCAAGATGTTGGCAAGAGCGTCCACAATGGCGCTTATTGCAGTTGCTCTATCAAAACTCTCATTGTTGATCCACCGCCGCACCCAGCCTGTTCGGCCATCTACATCCGGCAGCCTTAGTCCCTCCATTTGATTGATCCACTGCTGGTCAAGGGTGACCGATCGACGTCCGACATAGTCAGTGGCCATTGCCGTGTGTACGAGCCGGGCGCTGGCGGCAGCGGTGCAGCCCAGACGTGCCTGGCGGTGGAGTTCTGCTGGCTGCCATCCGCCCATCCAAATTGCCCCCACCTGATCGAGCATGGCCGCCTCAGCTTCATGATCGACGACCTCTGGTGACATAGATGTGAGTCTGTGCAAACCTTCAGTTGTGGAGTCGCCAAGGTAGTGGGCTCGGGCGGTGAGCAATAACAGCTGACGAGCTATTTCTTCTTGGTTGAACAGGGGTTCGCCGCCCGTTGGTGGCCTGCCACTATTGGTCCTAGACCCCCACGAGGAAGGATCGCCTCTTCGCTTCCTACATGACTTGGCCTTGGAAGCACGGTGCGCTTTGTTGTTCTTTCCCATGACCAGAACAATAACAATAGCGAGTGACACTCGAAATCGATCAGCCTTTTCGGCCTTGAGGTTGGGTGTGTAGGTGAGGAGCGTAAGTCAGTCGCGGAAGTTGTTGAACTGCAAGGGCAACTCGACGTCTGCCTCTTTAAGCGCAGCTATTACATCTTGTAGGTCGTCACGCTTCTTGGCGGTTACTCGAATTGACTCACCCTGGGTTGAAGATTGAGTCCCCTTGAGACCCATGGCTTTGATCCGTTTGTTTAGGTCTCTTGCAGCGTCACTTGAGATGCCTGCTTTGAGGGCGACAACTTGGCGCACCGATTGGCCGCTTGCTTCTTCGATCTTTCCCCAGTCGAGAACCTTGAGCGACAGTTTGCGCTTGATGAACTTTTCTTCAATCACTTGATGCAGTGCACGGAGGCGGTCCTCGCTGCCTGAGCGCAAAGTCAGCTCGTCCTTTCCAAGCTCAATGCTTGATTCGGTATCTTTGAAGTCAAACCGTGTGGTGATCTCGCGCTGGGCT
Source organism: Acidimicrobiales bacterium (assembly GCA_038256565.1). Classification (GTDB taxonomy): domain Bacteria; phylum Actinomycetota; class Acidimicrobiia; order Acidimicrobiales; family CADCSY01; genus JACOTK01. Next base: position 6,127 of record JBBSKG010000097.1, read on the forward strand.
TGATCGATCGCATTGCGGACTTCTTGGTCGTCGACTTCTGAGACAATGTCAAAGCTAGGCACAGATGCACAATACCGGTCGCGGCTACCTCTGCGCAGCACGCTATTGTTGCCGAGCTAAGGGTCGGTGCCCGAGCGGCCAAAGGGAGCAGACTGTAAATCTGCCGGGAGACCTTCGGAGGTTCGAATCCTCCCCGGCCCACGCTGTGATGTCTAAAGGCATCAATTAAGGCCCGAACCTCCAAAAGGGGTTCGGGCCTTACGCATTTCGGCGGACAAGTATGCAAGCGCAGAGCCTGGAGAGCATCAAGAAAGTAGCTACAAGAGTCTTTGCATTATTACTACGTCGAGCCAGCGGCTGAATTTACGGCCTACTTCTCGTTCGGTGCCTACGATTGTGAATCCTTGACCTTTATGAAGGGCAATGGATGCCTCGTGGTCACCAACGATGCGGGCCATCATGGCGTGAAAGCCACTTATTGCGGCTGCTTCTACTAATTCGGCCAACAACAGCCGACCCACTCCTTGGCCATGGTGATTACGGCTCACGTAGATCGAATCTTCTACAGTCGTGCGATAGGCGGGGCGGTCTCGATAAGGCGATAAGGCTGCAAACCCCACAACCGCACCCGCATCATCGACTGCCACGAGTGTGGTGTGCGCTCCCGATCGAGCAACAAGCCAAGCTTGTTGGTCTTTCAGCGTCCGTTCTACAAGGTCAAATGTTGCCGTTGAAGTAGTAACTTCAAGGTTGTAGATGGCGCGAATTGCTTCCGCATCGTCAATTTGGGCGAGGCGTACCTTCATGAATGCCAAACCTTACTTGTAGCATCCAGACTTGATCGAGCATTTCCGAAGTGATCTATTTGCTGCACTTCCAAAGCGGATAATTCGGATACGCCCATGAGAGCCGCTAGCATCGATGGGTTAGTCTGACTACCCAGCAATGCCCCCTTAGCTCAGTCGGTAGAGCATTTCCATGGTAAGGAAAAGGTCGTCAGTTCGATTCTGACAGGGGGCTCTCCCAATAAAAACCTATATACAAGGCGGCGTAGCTCAGTTGGTAAGAGCACTCGGCTCATAATCGAGGGGTCGCCGGTTCGAGTCCGGCCGCCGCTACCAAAATCCCAACACTAAAGAGAGAGAAGACAATGGCAGGTGAAAAAAGGGTGAATGTGACCTTGGCATGCGAAGTTTGCAAGCGTCGCAATTACATAACCACTAAGAACAAGCAAAATGATCGTGAACGTATCGAGATGAAGAAGTACTGCCGGTGGGACCGTGTCCACACCGTTCATAAAGAGACTCGTTAATAACAAACTCAAGCATGAGGTAACCATCGTGGTTAGTGCATGGTCCAATAAGTGATGCCAGAGGCTCTGGCCGACTTGGTAGCTGCCGCTCGTGGTGGTGATAAGTCAGCTTTTGACGAGCTAGTCCGAGAAACATTTTCGGGCACTTATACGCTCGCCTATCGCCTCGTAGGTGACGAGGAGGATGCACGCGACGTGGTTCAAGAAGCTTATTTAAGGGCCTATCGAGGTTTGAAGAACTTTCGCGGCGACGCGCAGTTCACTACGTGGCTCTACCGCATCACTGCCAATTGTGCTTCGACCCATTTGTCTAGGCGCGGCCGTCATCGCCACGAAGAAATGCCCGACGACGATTTTGTGCCAGATACTCATTTGGTTGGTGATCCCGCCGCTCAATCCGAAGTGACAGCGCTTCGGGCCGAGCTGAACGTGGCCTTGCAGGCACTACCTCCCAAGTTGCGGTCGGTGGTTGTTCTGCGAGACGTATATGACCTGTCTCATGAGGCCATTGCAGTCGAGTTAGGAATCTCTGAGTCGGCCGCCAAGGTTCGCTTACATAGAGCCCGTCGTCAGTTGAGAGAGCGACTTTTTCCATTACCTGGAGAAGAAGGAGCATCACATGCAGTGTGAAGACCTGACCGGATTGGCCTCTGCAATGGCCGGTGATGACCAAACTGAGTTGCTTACGATTCAGGCTCAAGCGCATCTCGATTCCTGCCTTCGTTGTCAGGCCGAGATCGCTCAGTATCGAAAGCTCATCAAGGCGCTTCATGTGTTGCGCAGTGAAGTATTCGTGCCAGCACCTGGGTTTTTGAACGATGTCTTGATATCGCTCGAAGAGGCCGGTGAGCGTGGCGGGCTGCGCTTGTTGCTAGGCGGACGCAAGGCGGCATATGCGGGAGGTCTTGCTATGGCTACAGCTGCAGGTGCTGCTGGAGTGATTGTTTTGGTCAGCCGATCTCGTCAACGTCGTATGGGTTTGGCGAGCTGAACGTTTTCCTTAAAAGTTTTTATATCTTTAATGAGAATCTCACTTCCACCTCAGGTATTTGTTGATTCGACTGCTATTGTCACCCGCGGGCTCTTTTTGAGTTCGCCAACCTAGGGCAGTAGCTCAATTGGTAGAGCTCCGGTCTCCAAAACCGGCGGTTGGGGGTTCGAGTCCCTCCTGCCCTGCTCCTTGACGGTGCCTGTAGGAGGCATTGTCCCAGCAGGCTTACAATTGGTGGTTTCTATGGGAATGAATCGACAAACAAAACGAATGCTGCAAAAGCAGGGGCAACTCGGCGCAGATGGCGAGTCTCCAGCACCGCGCCGTGATTCCCAGCGACCCACGCCTAAACCTCGCTCGGAGCGCACCAGCGCCCTCCAGTACGTGCGTGAGGCACGGGGCGAGTTACGCAAGGTGGCCTGGCCCGATCGTTCTGAGATTTTGCGGTATTCGGTTATCGTGCTTGCGACCATGGTCATATTGACTACTTTCATCTTTGGTCTCGACTACGTCGTTGCCAAGGGCATCTTCTTCCTCTTTGATTCGTGAGCGTGATGGAAAATAACGACGACCTAAACCTTGAACCCGACGACAGCGATAGCGAGAGTGACGCTAAGGCTGTTGTCGACGACGACCGTCAGCTCCTTGCCTTTCTTGGCGCAGCCGAAGAAAAAGAAGCGGAACAATTCACTGAAGTGATTGAGGGCGGCCTGGCCATTGACACAGCCCCCGAAGAGGTGGCCACCCAAGAGGTGATAGACGTTGAGGACTTTATCGAAGAAGAGCCAATTGCTCCTCGTCCAAAAGCATCGAGCCCCTACGACCGTCCTGGTG
>JBBSKG010000098.1:0-9207 GCA_038256565.1 Acidimicrobiales bacterium
AAATGCGCAGTAGCGCGCGATGCGGTACTCACGACCGTGGTGTCGTCACGAAGCTTTTCAAGAGCGCTTATAAGACCGGGCGGGTAACGAGTAAGGGCAACGCCTGAAACATCAGCAAGTGCTTCTCGTCGACGGCTAATAGAAAGATGCATGATCTTCGCAATCAGTGGAGCAACGATCAAGAGCAAGAGGCCCAAGAGCATCAAGGGGCCACTACCCCCGCCATTGTTATCGGAATCTCTCCGGCGTCCACCGCCGAACCACATCATCCGTATCGAGAAATCAGCCAGCAGCGTCACTGCCCCGACCATGGTGACCGCCAAGGTCGATACCAAGATGTCGTAGTTCTTGATATGGCTCAGTTCATGGGCCAAAACGCCTTCGAGTTCGACTCGGTTCATTTTTGCCATCAGGCCAGTTGTCACCGCAATAGCGGCATTCTTCGGGTTTCTTCCAGTCGCAAACGCATTGGGGGCGTCGTCTTGAACAACATAAACACGAGGTTTGGGTAAACCCCCCGCAATGCACAAGCCCTCTACAAGGTTATGCAGCCGGGCATGTTCAATCGGGTCTGCAGGCTTGGCCCTACTCATGGCCAGAGCGATCGTGTCGCTTTTCCAATATGACCCGAACGTAAGCAGTCCGGTAAAAACAACGGCAATGATCAGGCCAGGGGTGCCGACACCTAGCAGCTGGTCCACAGCCCATCCCACACCCAAAAGAAGCAGGACAAAACTGGTAATTAGCAACACCGAACGGCGTTTGTTAGAAGAAATCTGTTCGTACAGCGTGGACTCTGTTTCGGAGAGGTATAGAAACTAAACAAATCTACAAGTGATTAAAACTGAACTTGTACTGGTCCCCTAGTGGCGTCATCGGCCTCAAAGAACTCTCGGGCATTGAATCCGAAAACCGATGCAAAGAGCATGGCCGGGAAAGATTGAATCTTGGTGTTGTAACGCAAGACTGCATCGTTGAAGAACTGTCGTGCATAAGCAATGCGGCCTTCCGTGGCAGTCAGTTCTTCTTGAAGATGGAGGAAGTTCTCGTTTGCCTTCAACTCGGGGTAGGCCTCGGAAACAGCAAATAGAGACTTAAGTGCAGAAGTCATCATATTGTCGGCCTGAGCCTGTTCGCCAGTTGTCGTGGCACTCATGGCGGCGTTGCGAGCCTTAGTTACCGCCTCAAAGGTCTCACTTTCATGAGCTGCGTAACCCTTTACCGTCTCAACCAGGTTGGGTATGAGGTCGTAACGGCGATGCAATTGAACGTCAATCTGTGACCAGCCGTTATCTACATTATTACGGGCCTTTACCATACCGTTATAAATAACGACCGCCCCAAGCAGTAATACGACACCAACCGCTATGACTACAAGAATGTTCATACCTTTACTCTACTCCCCCACATGGGGACTATCTGGTCATCAGCCTCCAAGAACTTGCGTGTATAGATCGGTGTAAACGTTGGCCAATTTGCTCATCGAAAATTCCGCCACACGTTGTTGGCCCCCCGCCACTAGCTTCTCTGCCTGGTCTGAGTGGTCGAGCACGTCACGAAGCGCCACACCGAGAGCCTTGGAATCTCCAGGCGCAACAAGGAGACCCTCTTGGCCCGGCCGGGCAACTCGACGGTAACCAGGTAAATCACTCGCCACTATGGGAATACCTGCCGCCATTGCCTCCAAAAGAACTACCCCAAACGATTCACCGTGAAGCGATGGAGCACAAAACACATCCGCCCCGCGAAGACGCTTGGCCAACTCATCGTCTTCTATGCGACCAAGCCACTCAATGCGGCATTCGCCTTTATATCGATCACGAAGCTGGCCAGTCTCAGGACCTTCACCCGCAACCCACAATCGAACATCAGACGGAAGAAGCTCCACGGCTTCCAATAAAACAGCCAGGCCCTTACGTTCCTCATGACGTCCAATAAACAAAATGGTCGGTGTGTCGCTTGGCCAGGGTGGTGCAGATGCGAATCGTTCAACTTCAATTCCGTTGAAAACCATTTCGTAAGCGCCGCCGAGATTGCTTTCAGCCAACATGCGCGCATCGTCAGAAACTGCGCACCTCGCGTCGAGGCGTTCCGCTGCCCATCTCAAGACGGGGGCTGCCCATCTATAAGCAGTGTTGGCTCCAGCCGCATGGAAGGTACCAACAAGGGGTCCGCTCTTCATTAAGACTGAAGTCAGGCAGGGCCCAGGAACGAGCGGCTCATGAAGGTGGATGACGTCAAAGCACTCATCACGCAAGGCCCGAATGGTTCTAACGGCACAAGGCAGATCAGGTGCAATGGGGGCAATCGAGCCATTTGTGGCTAACGGAACTGACTTGCCAAGTGGCGTTACCCCCGCATCGGGCGGGGGGCCGTCACATGGCCCAAGCACCCGTACCTCATGACCCTGTGCCCGCAACGCCCGAGCCAAACCCAACACCTGGCCCTGCACTCCACCTGGGAGAGTCAAGCTATAGGGACAGACGAGACCAATGCGCACCCCGAGATCGTAGGGGAATTGCCATCACCAACCCCTTATCGGCGGACGCTCTTATTGTGAGGGCAGACCGAGCCGTTGACGAACTTCGGGTCGTCTAAGCGGCGGAACCTTTATCAGTGGCACCACCACTGCCTTTAACCCAACAAACATGTCGAGGACATCCAGGCGGCTAATTTCTCCTGTCCACGTGTGAGAAATCACTCAAGCGTGGAAATCAGACTGCCGATTAGTTGCATATGACTGCCAAAGGTTTGGAACGCGAAGCCGGGTCATGGCGGGCCCGTCCCTGGACGGCCCGTGCGATTCGTGGGATAGTCCTCGTAGGCCCGATCGCTGTGGCGGCGAGCGCAGCTGTTGTTGTGAGTCGCGTACTGCCCGCGCCGGGATCGCTGACCCTGACGATCGTCCATGTGCTTGGGATCGTGGCCGTGTCAACGGGGGTGATCTGGGCGGCTGATCGGTTGGCTCGTCGACTGTTGCCGCTCGCTGTGCTGATGCAGCTCTCACTTCTCTTTCCCGACCAGGCCCCTTCCCGCCTCAAGGCAGCACTGAAGGGTGGCAGCAGCCGTCGACTCGAGCGCCTGGTGGACGAGGCGCGAGCCAACGGACTTGCGGACGATCCCGGAACCGCTGCTCGCCAGGTCATCGAACTGATCGGCGCCCTCGGTGATCACGATCGTCGCACCCGGGGACATTCGGAGCGCGTCCGCCTGTATGCCGAGCTGATTGGTGAGGAGCTCAACCTTCCCGAGAAGGATCGTCAGAAGCTGCAATGGGGCGCGTTGCTCCACGACCTTGGCAAACTCATGGTGCCGCCGGAGATCCTGAACAAGCCGGGCAAGCCCGACGCCGAGGAATGGGCTGTCATCCAGGGACACCCGGCGGCAGGCATGAAGCTGATCGAGCCACTGAGAGCATTCCTGGGTGAGTGGGTCGACGCCATCGGAGGCCATCACGAGAAGTGGGACGGCAGCGGCTACCCACGTCAATTGAAGGGCGACCAGATCCCTCGCTCTGCAGCCATCGTAGCGGTCGCCGATTCCTATGAGGTCATGGTTGCCGTTCGATCGTACAAGAAGGCCATGTCGCCGGAGGCCGCCCGAGCCGAGCTCTCCCGTTGCGCTGGCGTCCATTTCTCGCCCGAGGTTGTTCGGGCGTTCGTCTCGATCTCGATCGGCCGTCTGCGGCTGATCGCCGGTCCATTGGCAGCGCTGGCTCAGGTGCCCTTCATCGGACCGGCCATGCAGATTCCATCGGCTGTCGCGGCGCTGCCTGCCATGATGAGCTCCGCTGCGATCCCGGTCGCCGCCGCTGCGCTGTTGGCCGTGGCCGGGCTAACCGATCCCTCGCCGCCCAATCCATCTTCCAAGGCACCCGTGGCATTACAGACGGCATCGACAGGCGAAGCCGTTCCGATGGAAACCAGTGGGTCGAACATGAAGATGCCCACACGGGAGGAGCCTTCTCTGGCAAAACAGGATTCACCACGAGTCGACGGAGCGGAGGAGTTGCCCACGACCGGAACGACCACGAAAGACGATCAAGCTACTGCAACCACGCAGCCCGGGACCGATCCGTCGCCCGGTCCGTCGACGACCGTCACCACAATGACACCCACCACCGCCCCACTCCTGAACGTCGTTCCGATCCTCCCCATCCTCCTGCCGGACGAACGCCTAAGCATTCAGGTTGCGGACAACACACTGCGACTGGATCCACGATCACTCGACGGCTCGAGTTTCCCCGCTGGCTCGAAGATCTACATCTTTGCGACCACTACGGGCACCGATGTTGACTATGGGTATCCGGGCGGGAGCAGGCACGCCGAGGTGTCTCCCTACGACATGATGGGCACGAATCTGCTTCTTGTCCCAAAGGCCTACGTCGTTCCCAAGGTCAAGGGGACGTACGCTATCACCGCGACGGTCAGCGGGAACGGTCCCTCCGGAACCGTGGTGGCAACCTTCACGGTCACCTAGATGATCAGTTCCAAGGGGCGTTCACCAACCCTAAGAGCCAGCCGGTTAGAACCAGTGACAAAACTGCTTGAGCGGCGCTTACATGTTTAACCTTTGTGGTGTAATCACTTTCGACCAACGGCGGCGCAAGTAGTTTTGTCTCGGGTCCTTAGAGCCCCAGCAGATAGGTGGGGCTCCATCAGATACAGGTCCTGTTTTGTCAGGCGAAGACTGGCAAAACGAATCGTTCTACACGCACAAGGTGAACCTATCCACTGAGCCTCTTAGTCTCGGTAGCCGGGGTCTGATGGCCAATTCGGCTGGAAGAGGTGCCACTGTTCGGGAGCGGCACGAATGAGTAATTCCAGCTCATTTGCCAAAGTCTGCGTATGGCGCTTGATGTCATTACGCAATGAGTCAGAGCGCTCAAGATTTAGGGGTGGGCGAATCACACCGTGATGTCCACCTCCAGGTGTGAAATAGATCGTTGTCGGCAACACTGGGGCACCCGTTCGAAGAGCGAGGGTTATGGGCCCGGCTGGCAAGGTGGTCTGTTCGCCAAAGAACGAAACCTCAATGCCATCTCGAGTCAGATCACGATCGCTTAGCAACGAGACGATTCCACCAGCTCGCAACGTTTTCAAAACGGTCATTCCTGAAGCGGGGCCCAAAGGAACCACTGTGAGATCGAGGTTGTTGCGTAACCCTGTAAACCATTCAAACAATTCAGGTGGCTCGACTGGTTCAACAACCACCTTCATTGGGTAACCATGAGTAGCTAGCCATGCACCGCCATAATCCCAGCCACCCAGGTGCGGCAAACAGAGAATGACGCCCTTGCCTTGCGCCAACGCTGCTTCAAGATTTCCCACCCCTTCATAAGACAAGGTTGCGTCAAGATCAGCAGGAGAATTATCAGGCAATCGAAATGATTCGACCCAGTAGCGAGCGTAAGAGACGTATGCCTCACGAACGCTGCGTTGCAGGCTGACCTCGTCGAGCTTGTGGCCATGTGCCCGTTGCAGATGTCGCTCGATCATGTCTCGCCGAGAGCCAGGCTCACCTGAACGCCTAGCCATCAACGCCGCAATACCTTGAGCCAAACCAAGCACAACTCTTTCAGGCAAAAAACGAGCAATGGCCGACCCACACCGATAGGCGTAATAGGGGGACAATGCCTTCAAAGATACGATCCCGCTGGACCGCTCGGCATTCGCCTGTTCGTCTTTTCTGGAGTGGGTGCTCAGCGGTTTAAGCGGTCACGACGACGCCAAGCCCGAGCCGTAGACCTAGGTACTCGTCTTCCACGCCAGCGAGCAGCAAGAGGCGAAGGAAGGGGCTTGGCAACTAGCGGCTTGCTCGCTTGACGCCATACCTTCACGAAACGCTGGCTGGCGGTGAACAACGTGAGTGCGAGCATGATCCAAAGCACCGGAACCAACAAAGAATCAAACAACAGACCAAATCCCAAAAGAATTAACCGCTCAGCGCGCTCCATTAGCCCGCCCTTAGCCTCAAATCCCAGAGCTTCCGCCTTGGCGCGCTGGTAAGAAACCAAAGCTGATGCGCCGATCACAGCCAGTGCGACCATGCCGGCCTGGCCCCCGTAGCGAGAAGTTAAAAACCACGAAACTCCCCCCAACAACGTCACGTCAGTCACGCGATCGGCAACGGAATCGAAGAATGCTCCGCGGGGAGATGCCGTACCTGACGCCTTAGCTACAGCCCCATCGAGAGCATCGGGCAATGCCGTTGCCAACAACAGCAATGTCCCTCCACGCAAGGCCCCATTGGCAATAGCCACCGATGCGGCCACAGACATCAACAAGCCAAAGGCAGTGAGCTGATCAGCCGTAAGACCAATACGACGTAAACCTTGTCCCACTGGTTGAAGGCGCTGCTCAATATCGGGCTTCCAACGACCATCAAGCATGTAACGAAGGTATCAGGCTCAAAGCAACAATAAAATCATAGTTACATTCAAGATGACGCAAGCTCAGCCCAATCTGTCGGGTCTTCGGGGTTGTCCTCAATGAAATGTTGCACAACTGATCCATCTACTCCGTCTATTAAAACCAAGCCCCTAGTCAAAGGTGGTTCCTCTGCTGAATAGACAAGGATGCGCCATGTCGGGCGAGAAAGTAAGCCTCTCCACCCGAGTTGTGCTGAAGCATGACCAACTGGAAAATCAACCAACTTGGTCGTCACCACCAACGCATCGGTCTCATCGAAACCCAACGGGATACCAGCAATCATGCAATAAGCACCGAACATTCCTAGACCAACCCCAACCATGAGGAACCCGTCGTTGACCATGACCGTGTCATCAAGCACAAACCAAGCAATCAGACACGCTGCACTCGCTGCAAGATAAAGCCAGCCTTGGATCCTCCGACGGGAGTTATCAGGAAAGGTATAAGGCCCCACATAGCCCGTGGCATCAAGGTCTGCCGGCAGTGCGTCACGGACCTCATCATCTCGTTCAGTCATCTCAACAAGTTAGCGGCGAGCACGCGCAAGCCAGTGATCAGTCAAGGCAGTGATCAGTCAGGCCACACGGCACGGAGACGTTCCCAAGTGACGGGCAGAGACTCAGGCAACACACGGGTCTCGGCAAGCGTTGTTACGAAATTGGTGTCACCGCCCCAGCGGGGCAAGCAATGCATATGAAGATGATCGGGAACCCCTGCCCCCGCTGCTCGACCCAGATTTGCCCCAACGTTTACCCCACCCGGGTCATAGGCGGTCTTTAGTGCAACCACGCCGGTAGTTACCGCCTGCCAAAGCTCTGCTGACTCATCTGCACTCAGGTCTTCCAGGTCACCAACGTGTCGAATGGGCATGACCATGAAGTGGCCGCTGTTGTAGGGGTAAGCATTGAGAATGGCCACGCAATAACGGCCACGCCACAACACATAAGTCACATCATCAGGTTCGCCCGAAGCCAAGATGCGACAAAAAACGCACTGGTCCTCATTCTTTTGAGGAGTCCCACCCGCAACCGAACTCACGTATTCATTACGCCACCCTGCCCAAAGACGGCCAAGGCCAGCAGGGCTGGGTTCTGGGCTGGTCACGTAGATACCGGAGCTGCCATTTGGCCCTTCATGCGTTCAATGAACTCGCCTATCGAAACGCCTCGCTCAACATCACCCTCACGACCGTTAACCCCAACAGTGTCAGCGGCAACATCGTCATCGCCAACAACCAATACCCACGGGATTTTCTCCACCTTCGCCCTGCGAATTCGGTTGCCAAGTTTGTCATCAGCCTCGACGGTATCGACTCGTAGACCAATCGCTGCGAGACGTTCCACCACGCTTGTGGCATAGGTTTCGTGGTCGTCCCGCACGGCAAGGACTCGCACCTGAATAGGCGAAAGCCAGGTTGGAAAAGCACCTGCGTAATGCTCGGTGAGAATGCCAAAGAAGCGCTCAACAGAACCAAACAGCGCTCGGTGAATCATGTAGGGCCGCTCACGAATGTTGTCCGCTGAGGTGTACTCAATATCGAAACGTTGTGGCAGCTGAAAGTCGACCTGAAGCGTTGACATCTGCCAACGCCTGCCAATCGCATCGCGTACGTGTACATCGATCTTGGGTGCATAAAAGGCACCTTCGCCTTCGGCAATCACATATGGAATGCCCGCCTCCTTCAACGCTTCATGCAGAGCAGCCGTTGCTTGTTCCCACTCTTCGGGCTCGCCGACAAACTTCTCAGGACGAGTAGCGAGTTCAGCTTCAAAATCGGTGAGGCCAAATGTACGTAAGACCTTTAAGACAAACTGCAACAAGCTTGCCAACTCATTTGCTAGCTGGTCACGTGCACAGAAAATATGTGAATCGTCCTGGGTGATACCTCGTACACGGGTGAGTCCGTGCAACACTCCTGAGCGTTCGAAGCGATAGACCGTTCCGAACTCAAAAAGCCGAAGAGGAAGCTCCCTATAAGAACGCTGACGGTTCTTGTAAATCAGAATATGCATGGGGCAATTCATGGGCTTGGGGTAATAGGTCGCGCCCTCCATCTCCATGGGGGGATACATTCCATCGGCATACCACTCCAGATGCCCCGATGCCTCGAACAACGTCGAGCGAGCAAGGTGCGGCGTATAAACGAACTCATAGCCAGCGCGTTGATGTTCAGCTCGGCTGTAGTCCTCCATAAGCTTGCGAATGAGTCCACCCTTAGGGTGAAACACCGGCAAGCCACCGCCAATCTCCGGCGGAAAATGGAATAGATCAAGCTCTGCACCAAGGCGGCGGTGGTCACGCTTCTCGGCCTCTTCAAGCATGGTGAGATGCGCCTCTAGCGCAGCCTTTGACTCCCAAGCGGTGCCATAAATGCGTTGTAACATCGGTCGCTTTTCATCACCTCGCCAATAAGCACCGGCCACCTTTTGCAACTTGAAATGGCCAAGGCGACGGGTGCTCGGAACGTGTGGGCCGCGACACAAATCAACGAAGTCTTCAGAGTTTCGATAGGAGCTGACAACTCCCCCACTTGCACCTTCAGCCGCATCGACGCCCTCGATAATCTCGCGCTTATAGGGCTGGTCAGCAAAGAGTTCAACCCCTTCGGCCTGGGAGTGTTCTTCACGAATGAAAGGCTGATCGGCCTTAATGATCTCGTTCATGCGTGCTTCTATGCGCACAAGATCGTCTTCGCTAAACGTGGCGTCGTTTGCTAACTCGAAGTCGTAATAAAAACCGTTTTCGATTGGAGGGCCAATCGCAAACTTGGCACCAG
>JBBSKG010000099.1:0-9015 GCA_038256565.1 Acidimicrobiales bacterium
GAAAACGAACGTTTGGGTCGTTTCCTTCAGGCACTTCAACTTCAGCGTGGCGATTTCAACGGCCGCATGCTGACGATCCGTCGAGATGATCTTTGGGCCTTAGGTGCCATTCTCGATATAACCCCGGCTAAAGCTGGCCAGCGTCTTGAGGAGCTGGGCCTTCTCATCTCCGCCTAGCAGGCTGGAGTTATTTCAAATACTCCCATCACCGACCCGTTTGGGGTCTATGTGCACGTCCCTTTTTGTACCAGGCGTTGCGATTACTGCGCCTTTGCTACTTGGGATGATCGTGATCAACTGATCCCGACATATGTGGCGGGTGTGATTGAGGAGATCAAGGCAGCCACAAGTGCTGGTCTTCCTGGGGCAACAAGCGTCTTTTTTGGAGGGGGTACGCCTTCGTTGTTGTCAGGGGAACAGATGGCTGCAATTTTGGCTGAAGTGCCGCTAGATGAGAGGACAGAGGTAACTGTTGAGTGCAATCCTGACAATGTCACCGTTGATCTACTGAGGGGTTATCGCCAAGCCGGCGTGAATCGCATTTCACTTGGAGTGCAATCGATGGTTCCTCATGTGTTGCTTGCGTTGGGTCGACTTCACGACGTAGAGAACGTTCAGGCGGCCGTAGAGGCAATAGGCGAGGTGGGTTTCGATTCGTTCAATCTCGACCTGATCTACGGCACGGTGGGGGAGCGCATTGATGATTGGCGCACGACCGTGTACGCAGCACTAGCGCTTAACCCTCCTCATGTGAGTGCTTACGGATTAACGGTCGAGGCGGGTACGCCCCTGGCTGAAGATTTGTCTCGAGCGCCAGATGATGACGACCAGGCTGATAAGTACCACCTAGTCGATGATTTGTTTGGTGATGCGGGCTTGAGTAACTACGAGATTTCTAACTGGGCCCGACCTGGCCATGAATGTCAGCATAATTTTTTGTATTGGAACCAAGGGGACTACCGCGGGTTTGGTTGTGCTGCTCATTCCCACAACAAGGGCCGTCGGTGGTGGAACGTGCGTACGCCTGAGCGTTATCTGGCCCTTCTTCGAGCTGGCGATTCAGCCGAGGATGGGTTTGAGGTTCTTGATGAGCCCGCACGATTGCTTGAGGGATTACAACTAGGGCTTCGCACCCGAAGCGGTGTTCCTCGCTCGGCATTGTCCGATAGCGATGTTGGAGTGGGCGGTGCATTGGAAGGTTTGGTTGAGTCAAATGGCAATCGGTTGGTGTTGACACGGCGAGGTCGGCTTTTAGCCAACGAGGTGGCGTTAGCACTTCGTTCACCCAGCTGGATTGGACGAGACAGGTAGGGGCTTCTGTATCATCGTGGGACTTCGGGGGAGATCCCTTCCCCTTTGATCTGAAAGGGAATCTATGACGATGCTCCCGTTAGAAGAGGGTTATTTTACGATGCCCGCAAAAGAAGGCGAGCGTCCTCGTCTGCTTGGCTCGTACAGTCCCGCTGCCGATACGTATTTTTTCCCACGACGTAAGCGTTGCCCGCTGACCGAACAGCCAGTTGATGACGTGGAGCTGTCGTCTGAGGGCACTCTGTATTCGTGGACTTTCGTGGTCTCCCCATGGATGGGTAAGGGAAAGTTTGCTGATGGCATTGGCGGTCATGGCGTTGGCCAGGTTGATCTTCCTGAAGGCGTGAGGGTTCAAGGTGTGATCGATGGCGACATGGGTGACTGGGAATGTGGCATGGCGATGGGCCTTGACCTCATGCCCATCATGAAAGACGCCGAAGGCAATGACTTGTGCACATTTCGATTTGTTCCTCTTGAAGGCCCACTGGTCCTAACCAAGAAAGAGGTTTCGGCATGATTGATGATGTTTATGTAATTGGTGTGGGCATGGCCCCTTTTAGCCAAGCTGGCACGCCTGTTCGTGATATGGCTTACGACGCAGGCATTGCGGCACTGGGCGATGCGGGAATTCCCTTCAAAGACGTTGACTATTTGTACAACGGTTATATCGGCCCTTACGGCCTAGAGGGCGTCTCAATTGCTAAAGAGTTCGGGCTCACTGGTGTGCCAGTAGTACACGTCGAGAACGCTTCGGCGACAGGTTCGACTGCTTTTCGTGAAGCGGTGCTTTCGGTCGCTGGTGGTCATTCCGAAGTGGCAATGGCACTTGGTTTTGACGACATGAACCGTATGGTGAAGTCGATGGCTTCGGGCATGGGAAAGCCTGGCGTCGAGACGATCATGTTGCCAGCCGCCTTCTTTGCAATGTGGGCTGTTCGACGTATGAATGATTACGGCACCACAGTCGAAACCTTCGCCGAGATTGCTGCGAAGAATTGGAACCATGCACGACTTAACCCATATGCACAGCGTCGGGCCGATCACGAGGTAACCGCTGAAGAGGTGTTGGCCTCACGGATGATCTCTTACCCGCACACCTCGAAGATGGCGTGTGCGGCAGGAGGAGGCGCAGCAGCTGCGATTGTGGCTACGCGTGAAGTAGCAGAGCGTCTTGCCAATGGGCGTCCGTTGGTAAAGGTCGTTGCCTCGCAGCTTGAGTCTGAGCGATACACCGAAGGGCACGTGTTCATGGGGGCAGTGGTGGGTCCGAGCGAGTTGACCCGCACGACCTCAAATGCTGCATATGAGGAGGCCGGCCTTGGCCCGGCAGACCTTGACTTTGTTCACGTACATGATGCGTTTCCTATTGAGGAATTGATGTACTACGAGTTACTTGGCATTTGCGGCGATGGCGAGGGCGACAAGCTCGTGGCTGAGGGTGCGACCAAGATTGGCGGACGCATTCCGTTTTCTACCGATGGAGGCTTAACTGCTCGTGGTCATCCGGGAGGACCAACAGGGTTGGCCCAAGTGTGGGATGCGACCGAACAGCTTCGTGGTGAAGCAGGACCTCGCCAGGTCAAGGGTGCCCGCACGGGAATGGTGCACATGATGGGTGCAGGCTCTGTCTGCGTCGTGCATCTACTCCAACGCGAGGGATAATTACAGCTGTTACTTTGGTCACGTTTGGAAGCGGAAGAAGTGCTTCGGTCGTTTCGAACAAATATTGCAAGATACGTGCGATTAGATGACGATTAGGTTAAGGTGACCCCCGACAAACGGATGAACCCCATCTATCGAGGCTTTAGTCGAGATGGTGGGGTTCCGGGCGGGCGGAGGTCCTGAATGAGTAAACGTCGAAAGAATCGTAGAGTTTCGCGTGTCCTGGTTGCTGGTGCCTTGGCATCGAGCGGTGTTGTTCTTCCTGCTATGGCGGCCGGGGCGGCGGCATCACCAAATCCCTTTGGTTATGTCGATACAGCAACTCGGGTAGCGAATGGCGCTCGTTTGACCGGATGGACGATTGATCCCAACACGGGCGCACCTGTAGATGTGCATATTTATGTTGACGGAATTGCTGCCGCAGTCGTTTCAGCCAACGGTACGCGTGGCGATGTTGGCCAGAGTTACCCCAACTACGGAGCAGCTCATGGCTTTGATGTAGTTGTTCCACTTGGGGCACAGGTTTGTGCTTATGGTATTAACGTGGGGCCAGGAGTCAATACGGTGCTCGGCTGTCAGTCGATTCCGGTCAGCCCGCTAGGGCGCATTGATTCGGTCGCACGTGGTGCAGGCGGCACCCGACTTAATGGGTGGGCAATCGACCCCGATACAGGTGCCCCTGTAGACGTGCATGTATATGTCGACAATCGTTTTGTAGCTTCGACCTCTGCTGACGTACGTCGTGATGACATTGCAGTCAATATGCCTGGTTACGGAGTGGCGCACGGTTTCGACACAACAGTTCCCAATGGGTCACAAGTGTGTGCCTACGGCATCAACCAAGGAGCTGGCTCCAACAGCTTGCTTGGGTGTAGTCAGACTGCTCCCGCTGGGGGCAATCAGATAGCAAATGATCTGATGAACCGCATCAATGGTGAGCGAGCAGCGCGAGGTGTTGGTCCATTGGCTTGGGATGAGAACCTAGCTGCTGGCGCACGTGATTGGGCTATGGAGATGAGTCGATCAGGTATGCGCCATAGTCCCGCTAGTGGACAAAACTATGGCGAGAACATCCAATACTTGTCTGGTGCCACTTCAGGTGCGTTGCACTCTAAGTGGATGAACTCCAATGCCCATCGCGACAACATTGTGTGGCCTGCATATGGCTCGGTAGGTATAGGCCTCTATTGCGCTCCAGATGGGGTTGTGTGGGCTGTTGAACGTTTTGGTCAGATCGATCCGGCCAAGCAGACCCCTATGGGTTCACCAGTTAACCCCATTGCCCACAATGACAGTGGAGGGCCTAGCTGTTAATGGACTGGCCTGCTAAAAGCCTTACTGGTTAAGGGGCGGTACAGTTTCGACCGGTACTTCTGCAATAGCGGTTGAGGTTGCGCCGATGCTGAAGTTGTTGGTCCCTCCGGGTATGGCGCGCGAGAAGATTGTGTTTACTTGACCGGTGATATTTACGGTGACCACATCACCGACAACTGTTGTGCTGACAGCAAGGTTTTCTATGCCGCCAAGTCGTTCGGCGTCGATCGTGGCTTGTGCTATTGCCGAGGCTTTTGCCCAATCGATGTCGGCACCCGTGCCTCCGTAGAAACCACCCTGGTTTAGACCTGCGGCTGCGGCATTATTTGCAGCCGCTGCCGATGCATTGGCAAGAGATCTTTCACCCATAAAGGCAATAGCGTGGTCAACGGCGAGTGCGCCGAGGATGATGAATACCAATACAGCCACGGGCATGAGGATTAAGACGCTGCCTTGCTGTTGGCGAAGGCTCATGGCTGAGGGTTGCGATTTGTCAATCACACACATGGTGTTTCTTTGGTTGGGTCGCCCTCAGGTACGCCGCTTCGATATGGGTCAACGAGTTCGCTGTGAGTTGCGGTGACCGTGATTACCCCAATCCCAAGGCCCTTAATCCATGGCAATGAAATGGTTGGCACTGGGTAGGAAACCTCAAATGTGATTGGAGCGCAACGAGTATAGAAAGCGTCCTCGGTGCTTATGAGTGTCATCTTTGAGGCATCTCGCCCGTGGCCCGAAATGGTGTCGGCGGCGGCTTTATGGGCATTTTGGGTAGCTTCAATGCCACTTGGGCCTGGTGATTCAACATAGGCACGGGTTGCCTCGCGTGCGGCGGCAGACGCAGCGAGCTTGGCGTCGATAACACCCCAAGCATTTGCAAGAAGCAGCGAGCCGATTACAAAGACCAACACCCCAAAGGGGAGGGCTTCGGCACCACCAGCAAACCCATCTTCAGCGGCCAGCTTTGATCTAAGGGCCTGATATGAAACAACTTGGGTGGCCAGAGGCCGAATTGTGGGCCCCACCAAGGAAAACTTGTGATGTGCCGCGCAAGTTGTTTCATTACGGGTCCTAAGGGCAATAGTTCGCCTGCTTATTTCAAACGCGCTCATTGCACGCGTTCCATACGAACCACCAATGTTCTATCGATGTGTTGGTAGGGCATTGAAACATTCCCCAACAAGTTGGTTGGGTGCATAGCAACTACTCGTAGCTCGACGCGGTCGGGTTCGGAGTCGCCGTCAGTATTGGGATATAGCCAGCTGAATTGAAGACTGCCCTCTTCCTCATAGCGATCAAGCATTCGTCGAGCGTGGCCCTCCGCGTATGCCTCGGCTGCCGGACCGCCACCTTTGCCTGCCACGAGACGCGCCGCGTCGAAACTCACTGCGGTCACCGTGGAGGTGGCGTACAGATTGAGTACGAGGTGGACGGCAAGAAAGAGGAGACTTAGAAACACTGTTACTCCGGTGATTGAACCCACAAGTCCACTGCCGTATTCATCGGGAAGTTGGTCGATCAACTGCCGATTTGCTCCACATTGTCACTGATCTTGGCGCTTGCATCGTCAAACACAGTCTTGAAGGCAACCCACATTGATAGGCCAATGAGAGCCATGATCAACACAGCAATGGCGGTTGAGATAACGCCCTCGCCGACTTCACTGGCAAGTCGTGAACGAAGGTTCTCGACTTGTGGTGTTGCTTGTGCATTAACGCAGACGGGATATGTAGTGATGGGGGAATGCATTGCTTGCTCCTTTGTTTTCATTGATGTTTTCGGGTAGATGGATAAATGAATAAGTCAGTAGATGTGTGGACTCAGGCACCGAACATGCGCAGGGCTTCGATGAATGGGATGGCCATGAACAAAACTCCGGGAATCAAGGTTGCGACCGTGACTGGAATCCAGACTTGCTGGTCGCGGCGTTCGGCAATTTCGATGAGTTCGCGCTGCATGTCTCGGCGAATTGATCGTGCTTCTTCGGCTATGAGTCGGCCCAAGTCGCTCGTGTCGCGATTGAGAGCGAGTACCGGGACCAATCGATCGAGTGCATCGACTTTGGCGATCTTTGCCCATTCTCGTAGAGCCTCGGTTTCTGAAAGGCCTTGACTGATCCGATTGCAGACACGTACGAGGTCAGCGGCACATGCCCCTGAGCTTCGCCGAGACAGACGACTTAGGGCAGACGACAAAGACCAACCTGCCGAGAGCAACAGAGCAAGTTGTTCGGCCATAACCGGAAGCTCAAGAAACACTCGACGTTGCCAACGAGCCGATGCACTAGCAAGGCGTTGTTCTTGGACCAAAAGGGTAAGTATTGGTCCTGTTATCAGAAAGGTCAGACCAATCAGGCTGGGAGGCCGAATGGCGAGTGTGGCAAGTGCGGCAACTCCGAAACCAAGCACGCTGTAGCCCACCTGACGCACCCGGAATGAGGTGGAATCATATGTGGCATGAATGCGACTAAGGCGCAGGTCAAGGTCTTCGGTTATGCCAACAACACGAGCGAGGTGCGACCCGATCAAATGAGAGACGGGAGCTATTGCTTCACGAAATGAAGCCACGGAAAAGACTCCCGATCGGCTCGGTCGCGCCATGCCCCCGGGAGCATATGGAAGTAGGCGTTCAGTTATGGATGGGCGCGAGAACATGCGCAGTTGTGAAAACGCCAAGGTGACTCCAAGCCACAAGAGCAGCCCCGAGGCGACAAGCAAGCGACTCATGGCTGTTCCCCTCGAAGTTGGTAACAGTGGCTATACCCCATCGAAGACTCGCTGTTCGTCTGGGAGACGCATGATGTGTCCTGCCCAAAGCCAACAGGCAGCCATGATTGCAATGCCTACCATCACTAGAAATTGACCGGTCGCACCCTCGTAAGCCGCTCGTCCCTGGCCGATACTTAAGCCGATCACTGCCATGCCAATTGGAACTATGAGTACAAACTTGCGAGCAAAGCGAGCACCTGCTTGGCGCGACTTGGCATCTTTACGGCCTTGCATGTCAATTATGCGATCGTCGATTAAAGCAGTTAGACAGCGATCAATGTCGTTGCCACCGATCTGATGGGCAATGAGCAGCGTTTCGCACACTGCATCGGCGGTTGCGTCTGCAAGGTGGTCTTTGAGTATCGCTATTGTGCGGGGAAAGTCAGTTGATAACAGCCATTCACGGTGTGCTGCCTCAAAGGCGCTACGCATATCTTCTGGGGCACGAGCCCCCACCTCGAACAAGGCTTGGGGAATTGATCGGCCCATCGAAACGGTGGTAATTCTGATTTCTTCGATAAGCCGCGGCCAAGCCTCGCGAGCGTCATTGCGTCTCTGGTCGCGTCGAGCGCGCGCCGCTGCAATGGGAAACGAGGTTGCAAAGCAACTACCAGCCAGCGACGGAAATATGCCGCCAAAGATCGCATGGGTAAGAAGACCACCAATTACAAAGAGCATGATCCCTGCAGCAAGAAGTTCTCTAGGACGTACATCTTCGAGGCCAGCCTGGATCATCCAGGACCGAAATTTCTGTGCCGTGTCGCGCTGATTACGAACCTTTGGTCCAGGAGCGACCCCACTCCACTTAAAGGCAGTAGCGGTGTAGATCAGGTGAATGCCATAAGCGCCTGCGAGCGTTACTAGTAGCGCGTTCATATGCGAAATTCGCTTGGCACGGTGGTGGGTCGAGTTGTTGAAGCACCGAACAATTCTCGAAGGTCGTAGCCAGCTTCTTCGAGTGCTCGTTGACAACGAACGGGAAGATCACCAGACCAAGTCAATGGAGCATCCCAGCGTGGTCGAGAGAACAATTCGGTGACTGTAAAGGTTGTACCCTCCCGCCCAGTCTGCAGATCTTCGACTGCGATGATTTCTGTTACCTGGGGCTTGCCACGGACTCGTGCGCAATGGACCACTAGATCAATTGATTCACTAACTAATGCGTTCAAGGCAGAGAGTGGAAGTGATGATGAAGTCTCGGCAAGCTGGCAAATGAAGCGAAGCCGAGTCAGTGCCTGGCGAGCTGAACCTGCATGAATGGTCGTATAGCCCTTTACCCCTGATGACAAGGTCAAGAGCAATGGCAACGCTTCGCGGTCACGTACTTCTCCGACGATGGCAACGTCGGGTGCCATGCGCAAGAAGCCAGATACGAGACGACGCAAGTCGATTTCAGGGCGATCAGAACGTGCTGGGCGAGTTTGCATTGCGGCAACGTTTGGAAGTGGAACGTCAACTTCAAAGACTTCCTCAGCGCTAACAACACGTAAGGAGGGGTCGAGTTCGGCGGTGCAACATGACAACAATGTGGTCTTACCTGAACCAGGTGCTCCAGCAAAGATGATTGATTGACGAGACCGAGTTGCCGCACGCAAGAAACCAGCAGCAGCAGGCTCCAGCATGCCAAGGCTAACGAGGTCATCAAGGGTGCGATAGGCAACTCCTGTGAATTTGCGGATGTTGACAAGCACATGACCATCGCGACCAACGTCACTGTGGACAATATGTAGGCGCGAGCCATTGTCTAACTGTGCGTCTTGGAGCCCCTCGGCCGCATCGAGTTTTCTGTGTGACCCTGATGCATCATCGAGAATTTTTGTCAGAGTGCGCAGTACATGTTCGTTGTCGTGAAAGACTTCGTCGTGATAACCAGATACGCCAGCATGACGTTTGACAAAGATGGCGTCTGGGGCATTGATCATGATTTCCCAAACGTCGTCATCGTCTAGGAGTGGTTCGA